>JAUXNU010000028.1 GCA_030682655.1 Actinomycetota bacterium
ATGGCGAAGAAGAAGTTCGAGCGCACCAAGCCGCACGTGAACGTCGGCACCATCGGTCACGTCGACCATGGCAAGACCACGCTGACCGCGGCGATCACCAAGACGCTTGCCGAGAAGGGCTGGGCGGACTTCACTCCGTTCGACCAGATCGACAAGGCTCCCGAGGAGCGCGAGCGCGGCATCACCATCGCCATCGCTCACGTCGAGTACGAGACCGAGGCGCGTCACTACGCCCACGTCGACTGCCCGGGACATGCGGACTACGTCAAGAACATGATCACGGGCGCGGCCCAGATGGACGGCGCCATCCTCGTGGTGTCTGCCGCCGACGGCCCCATGCCCCAGACCCGCGAGCACATCCTGCTCGCCCGTCAGGTCGGCGTGCCCCACATAGTCGTCTTCCTGAACAAGGTCGACATGGTGGACGACCCCGAGCTGCTCGAGCTCGTCGAGATGGAAGTCCGAGAGCTTCTCGACGAGTACGAGTTCCCCGGC
Organism: Actinomycetota bacterium; assembly: GCA_030682655.1. Taxonomy (NCBI): domain Bacteria; kingdom Bacillati; phylum Actinomycetota; species Actinomycetota bacterium. Next base: position 496 of record JAUXNU010000028.1, read on the forward strand.
GACGACACCCCGGTCATCAAGGGCTCGGCACTGAAGGCCCTCGAGGGCGACGAGGACGCCAAGGGCGCGATCTGGGAGCTCATGGCAGCGGTCGACACCTTCATCCCCGAGCCGGTCCGCGACATCGAGAAGCCGTTCCTCATGGCCATCGAGGACGTCTTCACCATCACCGGCCGCGGAACGGTGGCCACCGGCCGCGTCGAGCGTGGCGTGGTGAAGGTCGGCGAAGAGGTCGAGATCGTCGGTATCCACGACACCCACAAGACCGTCGTCACCGGCGTGGAGATGTTCCGCAAGCTGCTCGACCAGGCCCAGGCCGGCGACAACATCGGCGTTCTGCTGCGCGGCGTCTCGCGCACCGACATCGAGCGCGGCCAGGTGCTCTGCAAGCCCGGCTCCATCACTCCGCACACCGAGTTCATGGGCCAGGCATACGTGCTCACAAAGGAAGAGGGCGGCCGCCATACCCCGTTCTTCGACGGGTATCGTCCGCAGTTCTACTTCCGCACCACCGACGTGACCGGCGTGGCGCACCTGCCCGAGGGCACCGAGATGGTCATGCCCGGCGACAACGTCGAGCTTCGCGGCGAGCTTATCAACCCGATCGCGATGGAGGAGAGCCTGCGTTTCGCGATTCGCGAGGGCGGTCGCACCGTCGGCTCGGGTCGCGTGACAAAGATCTTGAAGTAACCGAGCCGAATCGTCTCGTTCTAGACGGAGGGTAGAGAGTTGGCGAACCAGAAGATCAGGATCCGCCTGAAGGGCTACGATCATGAGATCGTGGATCAGTCCACGAAGATGATCGTCGATACGGCCCAGAAGACGGGCGCGAAGGTCTCCGGTCCGATCCCGCTGCCTACGGAGCGCAATCTGTACTGCGTCATCCGTTCGCCGCATGTGAACAAGGACAGCCGGGAGCACTTCGAGATGAGGACGCACAAGCGCCTCATCGACATACTCGAGCCCACGCCCAAGACGGTCGATTCGCTCATGCGTCTCGATCTGCCGGCTGGCGTGGATATCGAGATCAAACTGTAGGAACTGACCGACGGCTAGCCGTCGGACTCAGTGGGAGCGGTCCGCTGGGAGCACGTCGTGCACGGGGTGCGACCGAGAGATGGCCCAAGACCGCATGTGGAAGTGGAGAAGCGCGAAATGATAAGCACCATACTCGGACGCAAGCTGGGCATGACCCAGGTCTGGAGCGAGGATGACAAGCTCATCCCTGTGACCGTCGTTGAAGCTGGCCCCTGCGTGATAAGCCAGGTCAAGACCGTCAAGCGAGACGGCTATTCGGCTGCCCAGATCGCCTTCGGCGACCTGAAGCCGGGCAAGGCCAACAAGCCCAGGGCCGGTCACTTCGCCAAGGCGGGCCTCGACCCCAAGGCTCACATCATCGAGGTTCGCCTCGGTGACGACGAGAAGGTCAAGGCGGGCGATACGGTGACGGTCGAGATGTTCGAGCCGGGCACCTCTGTGCACGTGAGCGGCACCTCAAAGGGCAAGGGTTTCGCCGGCGTGATGAAGCGTCACAATTTCAGCGGCGGTCCTGGCGGTCACGGCTCGCACTTCCACCGCGCGCCAGGGTCGGTCGGCCAGGCGTCGACTCCCTCCCGCATCTTCCGCGGCCAGAAAATGGCAGGACAGATGGGCAACGAGACGGTGACCGTGCGCAACCTAGAGGTCGTCAAGGTAGATCCGGAGCAGAATCTTCTGGTCATCAAGGGAGCCGTACCCGGTGCAAAGGGCGCGCTGCTCACCATCCGACTGGCGTAGGCCGGCGGACGCGATACGCATCCGGTACCGACTCTTCGGAGGAAAGAAAAGATGGCAACGATCGATATCAAGGACACGACTGGCAAGAAGGTGGGATCTGCCGACGTCGCTGACGGCGTCTTCGGCATCGAGCCCCGTCCCTTCGCCGTGCATCAGGTCGTCCGTAGCCAGATGGCCGCGCGCCGTTCTGGAACGCATGAGACCAAGACGCGTTCCGAGGTCCGGGGCGGCGGCGCCAAACCATGGCGGCAGAAAGGCACCGGACGGGCCCGCCAGGGAACGATCCGTGCCCCTCAGTGGAAGGGCGGCGGTGTCGTTTTCGGCCCGCACCTGCGCAGTTACGGATTCAAGGTGCCCAAGAAGGTCATCAAGCTCGCTATGCGCAGTGTGCTATCGGCCAAGAACGCCGAAGGCGTGCTCCACGTGGTGGACGAGTTCGGTTTCGACAAGCCGTCCACCAAGAAGGCCGCCGAGATTCTTGCGAATCTGGGAATCACCGGGCGCGTGACGATCGTCGTGGCCAATGACGATGCGAACACCGCCTTGTCCTTCCGCAACATCGCCAAGGCGCGCGTCATCACGGCGTCCGAGGCGAACACGTACGATCTGGTAGACAACACCGCCGTGCTCTTCTCGAGGCCGGCTCTGACATGGCTCGAGGGGGTATTGGCGTAATGAGTGATCCTCGCGATATCATCATCCGCCCGGTCGTCTCGGAGAAGTCCTACGAGCTGATCGGCGACAATCGGTACACGTTCGAGGTGGACAAGCGGGCGAGCAAGCCCCAGATCGCAGACGCGATCACGGAGATCTTTGGCGTGACGGTGACAAGTGTGAACACGATGAATGTCAACGGCAAGCCGCGTCGGCTCCGCTACAACAAGGGGCTAACGCGTTCGTGGAAGAAGGCGATCATCACCCTGAAAGCCGGGGACAAGATCGAGTTCTTCGACGCTAGGTAGCACCACGCACGGTACGTCCTGGTGCACATGCGGGCGCGAATGGAGCCGCCCGGCACCGTGGTAGTCCGGCGTTGGATTCGCCCGGCGGGGTATCCCGCCAGTCCCAGGCGAATTCGGCCATCGGACGGAAGGAGCAGGAATGGGACTCAAGAAGTACAAACCGACTAGCCCGGGTCGCCGGTTCCAGACGGTCTCGGACTTCTCCGAGATTACGAAGAGCGAGCCCGAGAAGTCGCTGCTCGAGCCGCTGTCCAAGAAGGGCGGCCGCAACAACAACGGGCGTATCACGACCCGCCACCAGGGTGGCGGGCACAAGAGGCGCTACCGGAAGATCGACTTCAAGCGCAACAAGGACGGCGTAGCTGCGAAGGTCGCCGCAATCGAATACGACCCGAACCGGTCGGCTCGGATTGCTCTGCTGCACTACGTGGATGGCGAGAAGCGCTACATCCTCGCTCCGCAGAAGCTGGGTGTCGGCGACATGGTGATGTCGGGGCCTGACTCCGACATCAAGCCCGGCAACGCGCTGCCGCTGTCCGACATCCCGACCGGTACCGTGGTGCATGCCATCGAGTTGCATCCGGGCAAGGGCGCTGCCATGGCGCGTTCGGCCGGCACTTCAGCGCAGCTGATGGCCAAGGAGGGCGGCTACGCGATTCTACGTATGCCCTCCTCGGAAATGCGCAAGGTTCTCGTGAAGTGCCGTGCCACCGTCGGTACCGTCGGTAATGCCGAGCATGAGGGCATCTCGATCGGCAAGGCCGGGCGTGCTCGCTGGATGGGCGTTCGCCCGACCGTCCGCGGTACGGCGATGAACCCGGTCGACCACCCGCATGGTGGGGGCGAGGGCAAGAACAAGACCGCCGGTCGTCACCCGGTGACTCCGTGGGGTGTCCCGACCAAGGGTCACCGTACGCGCAAGAAGAACAAGGCCTCCGACCGTCTGATCATCCGCCGCCGCAAGAAGTAGCGGCGAGTAAGGAGCTGGAGTTAGAGATGAGCAGAAGCCTGAAGAAGGGACCGTACGTCCAGCCGCGTCTCCTGGAGCGCATCCAGCGGCTGAACGAGGCCGGCGAGAAGCAGGTCGTCAAGACCTGGTCGCGCGCGTCGACCATCTTCCCGGAGATGGTGGGGCACACGATTGCCGTCCACGATGGTCGCAAGCACGTACCGGTCTATGTCACCGAGTCGATGGTCGGCCACAAGTTCGGCGAATTCGCGCCGACCCGCACGTTCCGTGGCCACGCGTCTGACAAGAAGAGCAAGAGGTAGAGGACACATGGAAGCCAGAGCAGTTGCACGCTACGAGCGGGTGAGCCCGCGCAAGGCGCGCCTCGTCGTCGATCTCATTCGTGGCAAGTCCGTCGAAGAGGCAACGGCTATCCTGCGGTTCACGCCGAGGGGTGCCGCCGAGGTCGTTGAGAAGGTGCTCAACAGCGCCGTCGCCAACGCCGAGAAGAATCTCCACGTCAAGTCGCAGGATCTCTTCGTCGCGACGACGTTCGTGGACGAGGGTCCGACCCTCAAACGCATCCGTCCGCGCGCCATGGGCCGTGCTTTCCGCATCAACAAGCGGACGAGCCACATAACCGTTGTCGTCAAGCAGCGAGAGGGGGCGTAAGCCTGTGGGTCAGAAAGTCTATCCTGTCGGGTTCCGGCTCGGTATCACCGAGAACTGGCGTTCGCGCTGGTACGCGGGCAAGACCTACAGCGAGACGCTCGCCGGGGATCTGGAGATTCGGAAGTACCTGGACAAGCGTCTCCGCCGCGCCGCCGTCTCGCGCGTTGAGATCGAACGCAAGGGCGACAAGGTGATAATCGAGCTGTGGACAGCGCGTCCGGGCATCGTCATCGGCAAGAAGGGCGCCGAGGTTGATGCGCTGCGCAAGGACCTCGAGAAGATGGCCGGCGGCGCAGTCGCCGTCAACATCGTAGAGATCAAGCGGCCCGAACTCGACGCTACTCTCGTGGCGCAGGGCGTGGCCGAGCAGCTTGTGGGTCGTGTTGCATTCCGTCGCGCCATGCGCAAGGCAGTCGCATCGGCGATGAAGAGCGGGGCCCTGGGAATCAGGATCCAGTGCTCCGGTCGCCTCGGCGGCGCGGAGATGGGTCGCCGCGAGTGGTACCGCGAGGGTCGCGTGCCGCTGCACACCCTGCGTGCGAAGATCGACTACGGAACCTCCGTGGCCCGTACGTCCATGGGTGCCGTCGGCGTGAAGGTCTGGATCTACCGTGGCGAGGTTCTGCCGGGCGAAGCCATCCCGACACCCGCCGACGATCGTGAGCGTCCGGCTCGCGGCCGTCGCAACGACGGTGGGAGGAGAGGGTAGAAATGCTGCTACCCAAGAGAGTCAAACACCGCAAGGTTCAGCGCGGGTCGAGGAAGGGTCAGGCCAAGGGCGGCACCCAGGTCCAGTTCGGCGAGTACGGGCTCAAGGCCCTTGAAGCCGCGTGGATCACCAACCGCCAGATCGAGGCGGCCCGTGTCGCGATGACCCGCTACATGAAGCGTGGAGGCAAGGTCTGGATCAACATCTTCCCGGACAAGCCCGTCACGCAGAAGCCGGCGGAGACCCGCATGGGTTCGGGCAAGGGCAACCCCGAGAAGTGGGTCGCCGTGGTCAAGCCTGGCCGTGTCATGTTCGAGCTGGCCGGTGTGTCCGAGGAAGTGGCCAAGGAGGCCATGCGTCTCGCGGCACACAAGTTGCCCATCAAGACCAAGTTCGTTTCGAGAGCAGACAGTGGCGGTGAGTCATAGATGAAGCCGACCGATATCACAGTGATGGAGGACGCGGACATCGTCCAGAAGATCAAGGACGCCCGCGCCGAGCTATTCAACCTACGGTTCCAGCTCGCTACGGGCCAGCTGGACAACCCATCGCGCATCAAGACCGTCAAGAGAGACATCGCCCGCCTGCACACGGAGATGCGGGCCCGTGAGCTCCGCGCCGCGCGCGAAGCCGCTGCGTCGTAGAGGACGGTGGAGAGGAACCCATGAGTAACGAGCGCAACAGCCGTAAGGTCCGTCAGGGTGTCGTGGTGTCCGCTGGAGGCGACAAGACCTGTGTCGTCAAGGTCGAGGACCGCAAGCGTCACCCGCTCTACGGCAAGATGATGACCCACAGCACGAAGTTCCACGCGCATGACGAGAACAATGAGTGCCAGGTCGGCGATTTGGTCACCATCATGGAGACCCGTCCGATCTCGAAGCTCAAGCGTTGGCGTCTCGTGGATGTCGTGAACAAGGCCAAGTAGCTAGCCGAGGAGCACACAGGACCTCTCGTGGAAGTAGCAGACCTCCACGACGTCCGAGGAAGGTACGGAGGACAGGATGATTCAGGCAGAATCCCGGCTCAAGGTAGCCGACAACTCAGGCGCTCGCCGGGTGCTGTGCATCAAGGTTCTTGGCGGCTCCAAGCGTCGCTATGCCCACGTGGGTGACACCATCGTGTGCACGGTCAAAGAGGCCATCCCCAACGGCGCCATCAAGAAGGGCGAAATCGTCCGGGCGGTTGTCGTACGCACGAAGAAGGAAATGCGCCGACCCGACGGCAGCTACATCAAGTTCGATGAGAACGCTGCCGTCATCATCGATAACCAGGGCAACCCGCGGGGTACGCGTATCTTCGGCCCGGTCGCGCGCGAGCTGCGTGACCGCAAGTACATGAAGATCGTCTCGCTCGCCCCCGAGGTTCTTTAGGAGGTATGGCGGAGATGAGCAAGTCGATGACAGTCCGTAAAGGCGACAAGGTGCGCGTCATCGCGGGCAAGGACAAGGGCAAGGAAAGCCGCGTTCTCCGGGTGTTGACGGAGAAGCAGCGCCTTGTTGTCGAGCACGTCAACATGATCAAGAAGCATCAGCGTCCCACGAGCAAGCAGCCCCAGGGCGGCATCCTCGAGCTCGAAGGCACGATTCACGTGTCAAACGTGATGCTTCTGTGCCCCAGCTGCTCCGAACCGACCCGGGTCGGCCGGAGACGTGAGGACGGATCCCGGGTTCGGGTCTGCAAGAAGTGCGGAAACGATATCGACAAGTAGTCGTGCCCCTGTGCGCGGAGTGCACGCGATGCCGGGTCGGTAATCCGGCGCAACGAACTCGATGGAGGTAGAATCGGTGGTACCAAGGTTCAAAGAGAAGTACCGAGAAGAGGTAGTCCAGGCGCTCATGGAGCGCTTCGGCTACGACAACGTGAACGAGGTTCCTCGCCTCGAGAAGATCGTTGTCAATATGGGAGTCGGTATTGCGGCGCAGGACGTCAAGCAACTTGACGCCGCGATGGAAGACCTCGCGATCATCACGGGGCAGAAGCCCATGATCACGAAGGCGAAGAAGTCCATCGCCGGCTTCAAGATTCGCCAGGGCATGCCGATCGGAGCCAAGGTGACACTCCGGGGGGCACGCATGTGGGAGTTCTTCGACCGCTTGCTGTCCACGGCCATCCCGCGCGTTCGCGACTTCCGGGGTCTCCCGGCCGACTCGTTTGACGGTCGCGGGAACTACTCGATGGGCGTCACCGAGCAGCTCATCTTCCCCGAGATCGACTACGACAAGGTCGATCGCATTCGGGGAATGGACATCACGTTCGTCACGTCAGCGAAGTCCGACGAGGAAGCGAAGGCATTGCTCGGCGCCTTCTCCTTCCCGTTCAAGCGATAGACCGGTCGGCGCATCCGCGCCGCGACAAGGAGGTAACCGGTGGCCAAGAAATCGATGATCGCCAAGGCGAAGCGCAAGCCGAAGTTCTCGGTGCGTGCGGTCAGCCGCTGCAACCGCTGCGGACGTCCGCGGGCGTTCTACCGCAAGTTCGGTCTGTGCCGGATTTGCGTGCGCGAGCTTGCAAGCCGCGGCGAGCTTCCCGGTGTGAAAAAGGCGAGCTGGTAGGCCCCAAGCCGAGGAAGGCCGATTGTGCAGGCGCTCCGGCCACGGGCTGGGGCGAACCACACGCTAGGCGTCATCCCGAATCATAGGAGGATATGCGACATGAGCATGACAGACCCCATCGCCGATATGCTCACGCGGGTACGCAATGCGAACTCTGCGTTCAAGCCGACGACGATGATGCCGTCTTCGAAGAAGCTGGTTGAGATCGCCCGGATCATGAAGCAAGAGGGCTACATAGTCGACTACGCGCTGACTCCCGGCGAGCCGCAGGACACGCTCAAGGTGGAGCTGAAGTATGGCCCCAAGAAGGAGCGGACCATCACCGGCATCAGGCGCATCAGCAAGCCGGGCCTGCGGGTGTACGCGAAGAAGGACGAGCTCCCCAGAGTCCTCGGTGGCCTGGGAATCGCGGTCATCTCCACTTCGAGCGGCGTGATGACCGACCGCGATGCACGCAAGGCGGGCGTCGGCGGCGAAGTCATCGCATACATCTGGTAACCGGACAGGACTGACAGGAAAGGAGCGGAACGCCGTGTCACGTATCGGCAAGCAGCCTATCCCGGTCCCGTCCGGGGTCGTGGTGGAGATCAAAGGCTCGACGGTCAGTGTGAAGGGCCCGAAGGGCGAGCTGACCCAGACGTTCAATGAAGATATGAAGATCGTGCTTGAGGACGGCTTCGTACGGGTGGAGCGTCCAAGCGATTCTCGGGGACACCGCTCGTTGCATGGTCTTACGCGCACACTCGTTGCCAACATGGTCACGGGTGTGTCGGATGGATTCCACAAGAATCTCGAGATCGTCGGTGTCGGCTATCGTGCCGCTCTCAAGGGCTCGGATCTCGAGATGCAGCTTGGGTTCAGCCATCCGGTACTCGTGAAGGCGGACCCGGGCATCACATTCGAAGTCCCAGCTCCGACGAGGATCACCGTCCGAGGAATCGACAAGCAGGCCGTCGGACAGGTCGCCGCGGAGATACGCGACTGGCGTCGTCCCGAGCCGTACAAGGGCAAGGGTGTCCGCTATGAGGGCGAGTACGTACGTCGCAAGCTGGGCAAGACAGCGAAGTAGGCCGCAAGACGGCTCACTGACACGAGGAGAGTAACGGTATGGAAAGACTCAAGGCGAAGGCGGCAGGTCTCGTACGCCGCCGCACGAGGGTCCGCGGCAAGATCAGCGGAACCGCGGAGCGCCCACGCCTCTGCGTGACGCGCACGAACGCCAACATCTATGCGCAGCTGATCGATGACAGGACCGGGAACACGATTCTCGGCTCGTCTTCGGTCGATCCCGAACTGCGTAGCGCACTTAAGTCCGGCAGCAACGTTGCTGCGGCGAAAGCGGTCGGGGAGTCTATCGGCCGTCGCGCACTGGATGCGGGCATCAACGAGGTCGTTTTCGACCGGAGCGGCCGTCTGTATCACGGTCGTGTACAGGCCCTGGCCGACGGCGCCCGCAGCGCCGGACTGAAGTTCTAGGGAGGATTCACGTATGGCGCGCAGAGAAGCACCGGTTTCGGAGTTGCAGGAGAAGGTCGTCTATATCAATCGCGTGGCGAAGGTCGTCAAGGGCGGTAGACGTTTCGCGCTGACGGCGCTCGTTGTCGTTGGAGATGGCGCAGGTCGCGTCGGTGTCGGAATGGGCAAGTCCCAGGAAGTGCCGATTGCGATCAAGAAGGGCATCGAGGACGCGAAGAAGAACATGTTCGTTGTCCCGATCAAGGACGGGACGATTCCGCACGCCGTCCTTGGCCATTTCGGCGCAGGGAAGGTGCTGCTCAAGCCGGCCTCGCCGGGTACGGGTATCATCGCCGGCGGCCCGGTTCGCGCACTGCTGGATCTCGCAGGTGTTCGTGACGTGCTTTCGAAGTCCCTCGGAACCGACAACGCCCTCAACATGTTGAAGGCGGCGGCCGAGGGCCTGAAGTCCCTCTCCAGCGCCGAAGATGTCGCGCGGAAGCGCGGCATGACCGTGGGCCAGATCTATGGTTGGGAGGAGTAAGGCCACATGGCAGGCAAGCTCAAGATTACCCAGGTCAAGAGCGTTATCGGTACGCCGTCCGATCAGAGGCGAACGGTTCGTGCCCTTGGTCTCAAGCGAATCAGCGATACTGTCGTGCAGGATGATACGCCCGTGATTCGCGGCATGGTCTTCAAAGTGAAGCACCTCGTAGAGGTCGAGGAGCTCTAGAACTTCCCTCGGAGAACACGAGGGAAGACAACGAAGTCAGCCGGCGGCGAGCGGCCGGCAGCGACGGGAAGCAATCCGTCGGCTCGCGCAGACAAGGAGATACGACATGCAGCTGCACGACCTGTTTCCGGCTCCCGGGAGCCGCAAGCCCCGCAAGCGAGTCGGTCGCGGCAACGGTTCCGGGCACGGCAGTACCGCCGGTCGCGGTGACAAGGGTCAGCTTTCCCGGTCAGGTGGCGGCAAGGGTCCCGGCTTCGAGGGTGGGCAGAACCCGCTGCACATGCGGATGCCCAAGCTTCGCGGCTTCAAGAACCGCTTCCGCACCGAGTACGCGATCGTGAACGTCTCCCGGCTCGAGGAGAAGTTCGACAAGGGCGACGTCGTGGATGTGGATGCGATGTTCGAGAAGGGCCTGATCAAGTCCAAAGTGGCCCCTGTGAAGATTCTCGGCGACGGTGAGATCACCAAGTCGCTTGCGGTCAAGGTCGACAGGATCTCAGGTCCGGCCCGGGCCAAGATCGAGGCAGCCGGAGGGACGGTCGATTCGCTGTGATCGAGGCACTTGCGAATGCGTTTCGGGTACCCGAACTCAGGCGTCGCATACTCTTCACGCTTCTGATCATCGGTGTGTACCGCCTGGGGGCACACATTCCGGTTCCCGGCGTTGACGTTGCCGCTATCCAGGGCATTATCGAGGGTACGGCCTCGCTGGACCTCCTCAACCTGTTCTCTGGAGGTGGTCTCGAGCGGTTCGCCGTATTCTCGCTTGGAATCATGCCCTACATCACTGCAACGATCATCATGCAGCTCCTTCAGGGCGTGATACCCAAGATCGAGCAGTGGTACAAGGAGGGCGAGTCGGGACAGCGCAAAATCACGCAGGCTTCGCGCTACCTGACGCTCGGCATCGCCCTGCTCGAGTCGATCGGTCTGCTCACGGTGTTCCGCTCGACCATTGGTGGCTCAGGGTTCAACCTGGTCACAAACGCGGTCATCGTCATCACCCTCATTGCGGGCACGGCGCTCATCATGTGGATGGGAGAGCTGATCACCCAGCGTGGCATCGGCAACGGGATGTCGCTGCTCATCTTTGCGAGCATCGTGGCGCGCTTCCCGGTTGCGATCTACCAGTCTCTGCGCCTGGGTAACTTCGGAATGGTCATCGCAATGATGCTCATCTTCGTGTTCGTTATCGCAGCGATCATCTACATGGAGCGCGGCCAGCGTAGGATCCCTGTCCAGTACGCCAAGCGGGTTGTCGGACGCAAGGTGTACGGCGGTTCGGGCACGTACATCCCCCTGAAGGTCAACGGCGCCGGCGTCATCCCTATCATCTTCGCGTCCGCGCTCCTGTTCTTCCCGGCTCAACTCGCGCAGCTCACGAACAATGTGACGATAGGGCGCATCGGGACAGCGATGTCGAGCGGATGGGTCTACTACGTGTTCTTCGGTGGGCTGGTCGTGTTCTTCACGTACTTCTACACGGCCCTGGTGTTCAACCCGATAGACCTGGCTGACAACCTGCGCAAGAACGGTGGATTCATTCCCGGAGTGCGCCCCGGCAAGGCGACGGTGAACTACATCGAGTCCGTCATGAATCGCATCACGTTGCCGGGCGCGGTCTTCATCGCCCTCATCGCCATAGCGCCGACGATGCTCTTCCGCGTCACGGGGGTCACGATCCTCGAGACGTTCGGGGGTACGTCGATACTCATCATGGTCGGCGTGGCGCTCGAGACGATGACTCAGCTGGAAAGCCAGCTGAAGATGCGTCACTACGACGGGTTCTTCAAGTAGCGCACGGCCTACCGAGGAGGGGACTATGAACACCGCCCTGTTGGGTGCCCCGGGAGCGGGCAAGGGTACGCAGGCGGCCATGATGATCGACATGTGGAGTCTAGTCCACATCTCGACAGGCGATATCCTGCGCAAGGCGGTGGCCGACGGTACGTCGCTGGGTCTTGAAGCCAAGCGCTACATGGATTCGGGCGAGCTTGTCCCTGACTCCGTCGTGATAGGTCTTGTAAAGTCCCGAATCACCGAACCTGACGCCCAGAAGGGTTTCATACTCGATGGCTTCCCCCGCACGGTCGCACAGGCAGAGGCTCTCGATGTGGCGCTCGCTGAGCTAGGTATGGCCCTCGACGCGGTCGTGAGCATCGACGTCGACCGCGACGTGATCGTGGCGCGTCTGACCTCACGGAGGACCTGTCGTGCTTGCGGCCGTATCACGAACGCCGATGAGGGCGACACGTGCGAGGCGTGTGGCGGGGAGCTGTATCAGCGCGATGACGATACCGAAGCAACAGTCCGCAACCGGCTCTCGGTCTACGACACGTCGACCTCCCCGCTAGTTGCCTACTATGCGGGCAAAGGCCTTCTGCGCGAGATCGACGGCGACCGTCGGGTCGATGCGGTGTTCGCGGACATCGTAGCGACCCTCGGCAAGTAGTCGCACCCACGTGATCATCACCAAGTCCGCCGAAGAGATCTCCATCATGCGAGAGGCCGGCCGGGTAACTGCCCGGACGCTGCGCATGGTAGGCGAGGCAGTGCGACCCGGAGCCACCACAGCGGATCTCGATGAGTTGGCCGAGGAGGTTATTCGCTCGGCGGGCGCCCGTCCCGCATTCAAGGGCTATCACGGGTTCCCGGCGACGATATGTGCCTCCCTGAACTGTGAGGTCGTCCACGGAATCCCTACGAAGCACCGCCGCCTCAAGGAGGGCGACATTCTCTCGGTAGATGTGGGCGCGATCGTCGATGGATACTACGGCGACAGCGCCATGACGTTTTCCGTCGGAGAGGTCGCCGCAGAAACGCGGCGTTTGCTCGAGGTGACGCAGCGCTGTCTTGAGGCGGGTATCGCCCGGTGTCACCCCGACATGCGTCTCTATGACATCTCCAACGCAGTCCAGAACGTGGCCGAGTCGGCTGGCTTCTCGGTTGTGCGCGAGTATGTGGGGCACGGGATCGGGCAGGCGATGCATGAGGACCCGCAGATTCCGAACTTCGGGCCGGCCGGGAAGGGACCGACCCTCGTCGAGGGCATGGTGTTCGCGATCGAGCCAATGATCAACGCAGGTGGAGCGGATGTGCGATCACTCGATGACGGGTGGACGGTGGTCACGTCAGACGGGACTCCCTCCGCGCATTTCGAGCACACTGTCGTGGTAGGGCGGGACGGTCCCGTCATTCTGACCCTCGAATGAAGTGCATATTACCTGGACGGACGGTATGTGTATGGGTATACTACTCATTTGCGGCTTGAGGCCCTTGAAGAGGAGTTACTAGTCTGTGAGTAAGCGTGAGGACGCTATAGAGATGGAAGGCACGGTGTCCGAACCGTTGCCGAATGCGATGTTTCGCGTGGAGTTGGAAAACGGCCACAAGGTTCTCGCCCACATCTCCGGCAAGATGCGCATGCACTACATCCGCATTCTGCCAGGCGACAAAGTCGTCGTAGAGCTTTCACCGTACGATCTGTCGAGGGGTCGCATCACGTACCGGTACAAGTAAGCGCGTCTCTGTGAAGGATGCGGTGGACACGCCCGGTGGCGTGTCGGCAGTCTCTTTGGAAGTCGAAAGAATACGCCTGCGGCTGGGTGTGAAGATAGATAGTGAAGCACCGAAAGGAAGAACGATGAAGGTACGACCTTCAGTCAAGAGAATGTGTGACAAGTGCAAGGTTATCCGCCGTCATGGGCGTGTCCTTGTGATCTGCGACAACCCCCGCCATAAGCAGCGGCAGGGTTAGGTAGGAGGAGCTCGTGGCCCGTATATCAGGCGTCGACCTCCCGCGCGACAAGCGCGTAGAGATCGGCTTGACCTACATCTACGGCATCGGTCTGACGACCAGTCAGACCATCCTGCGTGATACCGGTATCGATCCGGACACGCGTGTTCGCAATCTCACCGAGGAGGAAGTCGTCCGCCTCCGTGAAGTCATCGATCGCGGCCTCAAGGTCGAAGGTGACCTTCGTCGTGAGGTGAGCCAGAACATCAAGCGTCTGATGGAAATCGGCTGCTACCGTGGCCTTCGCCACCGCCGCGGCCTTCCGGTTCGTGGCCAGCGCACGCACACCAATGCGCGTACGCGTAAGGGGCCGCGTCGTCAGATCGGCGCGAAGAAGAAGGGCAAGTAAGGTATGCCAGCCAAGAAGAAGACAGCGAAGACGCGCGTACGCCGCAGCGAGCGCAAGAACATCGCCGTGGGTGCCGCTCATATCAAGAGCACGTTCAACAACACGATCATCACCATCACCGATCCTCAGGGCAACGTGATCTCCTGGCAATCGGCCGGTACCGTGGGCTTCAAGGGCTCGCGCAAGTCGACGCCGTTCGCCGCGCAGATGGCCGCCGAGGCCTGCGCGAAGATGGCCCAGGAGCATGGCGTCCGCAAGGTGGCTGTGTTCGTGAAGGGTCCCGGCTCCGGCCGAGAGACCGCAATCCGCTCGCTCCAGGCCGCTGGCCTGGAGATCTCGAGCATCCAGGATTGCACCCCCGTCCCGCACAACGGTTGCCGGCCGCGCAAGCGCCGTCGCGTGTAACTCCGGAAGGAACCTGATCATGGCACGTTATACCGGGGCGGACTGCCGAATGTGCCGCCGCGAAGGAATCAAGCTGTTTCTGAAGGGCGATCGCTGCTACAGCGATAAGTGCGGCGTCGAGCGCCGCCCGTATCCGCCGGGTCAAGCCGGCAAGCGTCGTCCGCGTGACAGCGAGTATCGCGTTCAGCTTCGCGAGAAGCAGAAGACCAAGAGGATATATGGTCTGCTCGAGAAGCAGTTCCGCAACTACTACGAGCTTGCCAATCGCCAGTCGGGCATCACAGGTGTGAACCTCCTGCGCCTGCTTGAGAGCCGTCTGGATAATGTCGTTTACCGATTCGGTTTTGCGAAGTCGCGCGACGAGGCCCGTCAGGTCGTCCGTCACGGTCACATCGCCGTGAACGGTCGCAAGGTGGACATCCCCTCCTATCGCGTACGCCCGGGCGACAGTGTCACCGTCGGCGACAAGTCCAAGGACCTGCTCGTCATAAAGACAGCCCTCATCTCTTCGGAGAAGATCGAGGTTCCGGGATGGCTCGAGGTAGATATCGAGAAGCTGGCCGGCAAAGTGCTGTCCCTGCCCGAGCGCGACCAGATCGACGCTCCCGTCCGTGAGCAGCTCATCGTCGAGCTGTACTCGAAGTAGGACGCTCGGATAAGCCAAGGAGGCTTGCTGAATGACAGAGTTCATGAGACCGCAGGTAACCGTCGAGCCGGTCGACGAGCGCGTTGCGCGCTACATCGTCGAGCCGCTTGAGCGCGGCTTCGGGTACACGCTCGGAAACTGCATGCGCAGGGTTCTGCTGTCTTCGCTGCAGGGTGCGGCCGCGACATCGGTTCGGGTCGAGGGCGCGCATCACGAGTTCACCTCCATGGAGGGCGTACGCGAGGATCTCACCGATGTTGTCCTCAACATCAAAGGCCTTGTGTTCCGCGAAACCGGAATCGGCAACGCGGATGCAGTCGCGACGTTGTCCGCCAGTGGTGCCGGCGAGGCGAAGGGTGCCGACCTCAAGGTCCCGGCCGAGTTCGAGCTGGTCAACCCCGAGCACGTGATTGCCACGCTGAACAGGGGCGCCAAGCTTGAGATGGGTATCCGCATCGAAGTAGGCCGTGGATATGTCTCGGCCGATCGCAACAAACGTTCCGAGGATCCCATCGGGGTCATTACGGTCGACTCGCTGTTCAGCCCGGTGATTCGCTGCGCCTACGTCGTGGAGAACACGCGTGTCGGTCAGCGGACGGACTACGACAAGCTGATTCTGGAAGTCGAGACCAATGGCGCCATCGATCCGGGCGACGCCGTCGCGCGGGCCGGTCGAATCATCGACGAGCACATGGCCCTCTTTGTCGAGCAGGCGTCTTCCAGCTTGCCCGACGACGGGATCTTCGCGGCAGTGGTCGATGAGAGTGAGAGCGTTCTAGACACATCGATCGACGACCTCGACCTGTCGGTGCGGTCGTACAACTGCTTGAAGCGTCAGGGAATCAACACGGTCGGGCAGCTGACCGAGTGCAGTGAAGCCGACCTGCTCAACATCAGGAACTTCGGCGCCAAGTCCATCGAAGAAGTGAAGGACAAGCTCCAGCAAATGGGCTTGGGCCTCAAGTCATAGTAGGAGAGCGGCAACAATGAGACATCTCAAGAAGGGGCGCAAGCTGGGTTCCGACGCTAGCCATCGCAAAGCGATGCTGCGCAGCCTCGCGATCGCCCTGTTCACGAATGAGCGCATCAAGACGACCGAGCCGCGGGCCAAAGAGGTTCGCTCGCTGGTCGACCGCATCATCACGTGGGGCAAGCGAGGGGACGTCCACTCCCGCCGCCTTGCGATGGGTGAGCTCGGTGATAAGGAGCTCACCCACAAGATCTTCGCCGACATCGCTCCGCGGTTCGAGGACCGCGCGGGTGGCTACACCAGGATTCTGAAGCTTGGTCCCCGTAAGGGCGACGCGGCGCCGATGGTCATCCTGGAGCTGGTGGAGTAGCCGCGGCGCGGGCAGCGGCTCGCTCGCATGCACAAAGACGTCCGGAGGGCCTCGCATCGACTGCGGGGCTCTCTCCGTCTATCGACGAGAGCGGGGGCGGTCCGGCTACGGGCCCGGTACCATGATTCGTTTCGATGAAGTCACATATGCCTATCCCGGTGAGCCGAGCGGCCGACCGGCGGTCTGCGGCGTGACTCTCGAGGTGGCACGCGGCGAGCTGGTCACCGTCCTTGGCCCAAACGGGTCAGGGAAGTCGACCATCGCGCGGCTGACGAACGGACTTCTCGCTCCCGGTACCGGCGAAGTGACGGTGGACGGTATCGACACCTGCGACCGGGCGACCGCGTGGGAGATCCGGAGTCGGGTGGGACTCGTGTTCCAGAATCCCGACAACCAGATTGTCGGCACGGTGGTCGAAGAGGATGTGGCCTTCGGGCCCGAGAACCTGGGGGTTGCGCGAGGCGAGTTGCGTGCACGGGTCGACCGGGCGCTTGAGACCGTCGGACTATCGGGACTGGAGAGGCGAGAGCCACATCTGCTGTCGGGCGGCCAGAAGCAGCGTCTCGCCATCGCCGGAGCACTGGCGATGGAACCGGCCTATCTGGTGCTCGATGAGCCGACTGCCATGCTCGACCCTCGCGGTCGCTCCGATGTGTTGCAGCTGATCGACGAGCTCCGCCACGCCGGACGCGGAATCATGCACATCACCCATCATCTTGCGGACATGGTGCGCGCCGACCGCGTCATCGTGATGGGCGAAGGGGCTGTCGCGTGGACAGGCACGCCGGGCGACCTCCTTGGCGATAGGGGTCTCGTTGACGCGCTCCACCTTCGTCTTCCTGCCGCTGCCCGGCTTGCGGAAGCGTTTCGCGAACTCGGGGTCTCTGTGCCCGCAGAGGCTATCGACGCCGGGAGTCTGGTGGAGGCGCTGTGGCCCTGATCCTCGACAACGTCAGCTTCGCGTACGGCGAGGGCACACAGTTCGCGACGCCAGCGGTGCGACGCGTGGGCCTCTCGGTCGGCCGAGGAGAACTCACGCTGGTGCTCGGGCCCACCGGGTCGGGCAAGTCGACGCTCCTTCGGCTTGCGGCCGGCCTGCTTCGACCGACTGGCGGGCTGGTCACGCTTGACGGACAAGCGGTCAAGGGCGTGGTGGCGGGGGAGCGTGAGGGAGTCGGGCTCTTGTTTCAGTCGCCTGAGACCCAGCTGTTCGCCGAGACCGTCGTCCAGGACGTGGAGTTCGGCCCCGTGAACCAGGGCAGGAGGCCACAGGACGCCAGGGAGGACGCCGTATGGGCACTCGAGAGCGTCGGCCTCGATCCGGAATCGTTCGGCGACAGATCGCCGTTCACGCTGTCGGGTGGAGAAGCGCGCCGCGCAGCACTCGCGGGCGTTCTCGCGTCCCGGCCGGGCTACTTGTTGCTTGACGAGCCCACGGCAGGACTCGATGCGGACGGCCGTGCTGCGGTAGTCGAACTCATCATCGGGCTGAAGGAGCACGCAGGCATCGCCGTCGTGACCCATGATGCCGAGGAGTTCCTTCCCCATTGCGACCGGGTGCTCGTGCTGACCGGAGGGGCACGAGTGTTCGAGGGCTCGCCCGAAGAGCTCCTGGTCGACGTTGGCGTGCTCGAGGAGGCTGGGCTGTTCGTTCCCGATGTGTTGCGTATCCAGCTTGAGGCAGTGAGGCGTGGAGCGGTGCTCGAGCGCTTCGAGCTCGACCCGGATCGTGCCGCGACAGCGCTCGTGCGGGCGGGGGTGGGTCGCACTTGAGACCGCCGGTTCCATTCGGGCAGTACGTCCCGATCGACTCCCCCGTCCACCGGCTTGAAGCGCGAGCCAAGATGGGGCTTGTGGGCGCGTTCACGGCGCTGCTCTTCGCGGCCGAAGGCTTCGCGGGACTCGCTCTCGCGGCGGCCGTCGTAGGCGCGACGATCGGCGTGTCCCGGGTACCTTGGCGTCTCGCGATGCGGGGACTGCGGGCGATAGCCTTCATCCTCGGCTTCACGCTGCTTGCGCACGCCCTGCGGTGGAATCCCGCCACGGCTTCGCTCGTCCGCCTCGGGCCGCTGGCGATCGACGGGGCCGGTCTGCTGACCGGAGCGTTCTTCTCGCTCAGGATCGTCTTGCTGGTCATGGGGACATCCCTGCTCACCCTCACAACATCTCCCGTGCAGCTCACGGACGGTATCGAGCGCCTGATGAAACCACTCGCGCTCGCGGGTGTTCCCGTTGGGGATCTCGCGATGATGTTGACGGTGGCGCTACGCTTCATACCGACGACGGCCGAGGAGGCGGAGAAGATCATCCTGGCGCAGGCGTCCCGGGGTGCACGCTTCGATCGTGGCGGGCCGGTCGCCCGTGCGCGTGCGTACGTGCCTGTGCTTGTGCCTCTCTTCGTGAACCTCTTCCGGCGTGCGGACGAGCTGGCAACGGCCATGGAGACCCGATGCTATCGTGGAGGAAGCGGTCGGACCCGGTTGCACGAGAGCCGGATGAGAGCTGTCGATTGGCTCGTGCTCGCGCTCGGTGTGGCCGTGATGACTGTCGGTGCCGTGCTGCTCTAGGGAGGGACCGTGGGGGGCAAGACGATCGCTATCACAGTGTCCTACGACGGTGCCCGCTTCGCCGGCTTCGCCCGGCAGCCCGGCCTCGATACGGTGCAGGGACGTATCGAGACCGCGTTGCGCACGGTTCTGCGCTGCGACATCGAGATTGTCGGTGCCGGGCGGACCGACGCCGGCGTGCATGCCTTGGGCCAGGTCGTGAGTTTCGATGTGCCATCGGATCACGAGGTAGACACGCACGCGTTGGCTCGTTCGCTGAACGCCTTGGCCGGACCAGATGTCGTCGTGCGCGAGGTTCGCGAGGCAGATCCCGGGTTTTCCGCCCGCTTCGATGCAGTGTCTCGTGAGTATCGCTACCGTATTGTGCCCGGTCCCGTGCCCCCGCTCTTTCTGCGGGACCTCGCCTGGTGGCCGAAGGTGCCCCTCGAGCTTCGTGCGATGCGGCGGGCGGCCGACGCGCTGGTGGGCGAGCACGACTTCCGATCCTTCTGCGCTACCGAGAGCGCCGAAGGCAAGCGCACCGTGCGCCACGTCGAGCTTGTCGAAGTACTACCCGCCGAGGAGCTTGGCGAGCACTGCGTTGTCGTCCGTGTAGTAGGCAACGCGTTCCTGCACTCAATGGTTCGGGTGATGGTGGGCACGCTGGTCGAGGTTGGCGCCGGCCGCAGTGAGGAGGGGTGGGTAGCCGAAGTGCTCTCGGCGCGAGACCGCGTTGCCGCCGGTCCGACCGCCCCCGCTCACGGTTTGACGCTTTGGCACGTGGACTATCCTGATGAGGTCTGGCTGTAGTCGGAGTGAGTCGTAGCCGTTTCTTTGGCTGGGTGGATACGCCCGGTGGCGTGTTAGTGTTGACGCGTGGTGGGGCGGTGGCTAAAGTATAAGGGTTCGTTTCAAGGCCCCGTGAAGCCTTCTGCGAACACCCAGTTTCTGCTGTTTGGAGGACCATTGAAGACGTACTATGCCAAGGCCGGTGAAGTCGAGCGCGAGTGGCTGCTCGTCGACGCTACCGACATGGTGCTGGGTCGGCTCGCGAGCGAGATCGCCCAGATCCTGAAGGGGAAGCGCAAGCCGCAGTACACGCCCCACATCGATGTGGGCGATTTCGTCGTTGTGATCAATGCAGAGAAGGTCCGGCTCACAGGAAACAAGATGGATGACAAGATCGTCTACCGTCATTCCGGTTTCCCGGGTGGCCTCAAGGAAGTCCCGATTTCCGTCATGCTCGAGAAGCACCCCGAGCGGGTCATCGAGAAGGCAGTCAAGGGCATGCTTCCCAAGAACACACTGGGACGTGCGATGGGCAAGAAGCTGAAGGTCTATGCCGGGCCCAATCACCGCAACGCCGCCCAGAAGCCCCGTCAGATCACCCTGGAGGGTTAGCGCATGGCAGAGAACAAGGCGATCTACCACGGCACGGGACGCCGCAAGACGTCCGTTGCCCGCGTGCGCATCATGCCGGGCGAAGGAACGATCACCATCAACAGCCGTTCGGCTGCGGACTACTTCGGCCGCGAGGCTCTCGTCAACTACGTCGAGCAGCCCTTCAGGGTCACAGAGACTTCCGGTCGTTTTGACGTTATCGCGAAAATCCACGGCGGCGGCGTTTCCGGACAGGCCGGAGCGCTGCGTCACGGCATCGCGCGTGCACTTCTTGACGCCGGAGACGAGTATCGCGGCGAGCTCAAGAAGGCCGGCCTGCTGCGCCGCGACCCGCGTATGGTCGAGCGCAAGAAGTACGGCCTGAAGAAGGCCCGCAAGCGCCCGCAGTTCTCCAAGCGCTAGTACCTGCGGGGACCAGGAAACCGCCAAGGCCCGCCCTCGCGGCGGGCCTTGTGCATTGACAGGGGGTCACACGTCCATGACGCGCATGTTCGGAACGGACGGGGTGCGTGGTGTCGCAAATGCGGACTTGACGCCGGAGCTGGTGTTCCGGCTCGGTGAAGCCGCAGGACACTTCCTTGGCGAGAAAGGGCGCGGCAAGATCGTCGTCGGCAGGGATACCCGCCGAAGCGGCGACATGCTCGAGGCGGCGCTGGTGGCCGGAATCTGCTCGGGAGGGGCTGACGCGCTGGTGTGCGGGATCGTTCCGACTCCGGCGGTGGCTCTGATGACGCGCACGCTGGAGGCGGACGGGGGCGTTGTGATCAGCGCGTCTCACAACCCCGCGGAGCACAACGGGATCAAGCTCTTCTCGCGAGAGGGTTTCAAGCTTCCCGACGAGCTTGAGGACGAGATCGAGAGCTTCGTGCTGGCAGAGCGCCTGTGGGAGCGGCCCATCGGCGGTTCCGTTGGCCGTGTGCGCGCAATCGAAGATGCGGTTCGGCGCTACATCGCGCATGCCGTCGAGACGGTCGACAGCGACCTCGAAGGACTCACGATAGCGGTGGACTGTGGTCACGGCGCCGCCGCCGTCGCGACCGTTCCAGCACTCAAGGAGTTGGGGGCGAGGGTTATCGCGACCAACTGCGACTGGGACGGAACCGACATCAACAAAGGATGCGGCTCGACGCACCTCGGTCCGCTGCAGGAGCTCGTTGCGAGCCACGAGGTCGACCTGGGAATCGCCCACGACGGCGACGCCGACCGCGTGCTCGCTGTCGACGAGACCGGCAGGGAAGCCGACGGCGACGTGATCATGGCGATCTGTGCGGCTCACATGAAGGACGAAGGCACGCTCGCGAACGACACTGTGGTCAGCACGGTGATGTGCAACCTCGGCTTCGAAGTGGCCATGCGTGAGCGCGGAATCAACGTCATCAAGACGAAGGTGGGCGACCGCTACGTGCTCGAGCAGATGCAGACTTCCGGCGCGGTCCTTGGCGGGGAGCAGTCCGGGCACATCATCTTCATGGAGCACAACACCACAGGCGACGGCTTGGTGACCGCTCTGCAGCTTGCGTCCATCATGCGCGAGCAGGCTCTTCCGCTTTCCGAGCTGCGCGGGGTCATGCGTCGCTTCCCCCAGGTGCTGGTGAACGTTCCGGTGAGGGACAAGAACCTGCTTGCGACCAGTGGGGCCGTCTCCAAGGCGGTGCACGACGCCGAGAGCGAGCTGGGCTTGGCGGGGCGCGTGCTCGTGCGCGCATCGGGGACCGAACCGCTCGTGCGTGTGATGGCGGAAGCCGAGGACGAGGCGACCGCCGAAGCGGTGGTTCAGCGCATTGTCGATGTGGTGCAGGCGGAGCTGACCTAGCGCTATCTGGGCCACAATCACTCGTGAAGTCCGGCGGCCGCCTCAAGGACCTCTCCTTGGCTGGTATAATCTGCGCCAACAGGCGAGCGCACTGGCCGACGGCGGAAGGAGATGCCCGGGGAGCTGGCTGCTTCACAAAGCGCCAGGACTGGCGGTGCGCGCGTCAGTCGACGAGGAGAGAGTCTATCGAACGGTTCGGCGGATGGCTCTCCGGCTCGACCGGAGTCGTGACGGTACCGACAAAACCCGCGGGCGACTGCGGAGACAAAGCGGTATCGGACCGGTATCCCCCTTCATGCGGGGCCTCATGTGCCCCACGCACGGCGGTCGTTTTTGCCGTACGACATCGAACAGCTTGTGCCCGGCGCGCGTCTCGCGCGTCTGATGACTGAAAGGTATCGGACAGACAATGTGTGGAATCGTAGGCTACGCTGGGCCGCGCCAGGCGAGTGAGGTCCTCCTTGGCGGGCTTTCGCGACTTGAGTATCGAGGCTATGACTCTGCGGGCGTTGCGATCATCGGGGACGGTACTCTGAGCGTCGCCCGGCGCGTCGGCAAGCTCGAGAACCTCACCAAGGCACTGAAGGCCTCGCCCATCGAGGGATCGGTGGGTATCGGGCACACACGGTGGGCGACCCACGGGCGCCCGAGCGAGGAGAACGCACACCCGCACATCGACTGCAGGGGTCGTATCGCGGTCGTACACAACGGCATCATCGAGAACTACGTCGAGCTACGGGAGGAACTGGCGCAAGCGGGCCACATCCTGCGATCCGAGACGGACACCGAGATCATCGCCCATCTCGTAGAAGCCCACTTTGACGGTGATCTTGCCCGGGCGGTTGCGCGGGCGATGAAACGCCTTGAGGGAAGCTACGCTCTGGGTGTCGTGCACCTGGACGATCCGCAGACCGTCGTGGCCGCGCGCAAGGACTCGCCTCTCATCATCGGGGTCGGGGACGGAGAGAACATCGTCGCGAGCGACATCCCGGCCGTGCTCGAGTACACGCGCGAGGTACTTGTGCTCGAGGACGAGCAGATCGCAACGGTCAGCTCGGCCGGCGTGACCGTGGTCGATATCGACGGTGCGCCGGTAGAGTCTGAGATGCTGCACGTGGAATGGGATCTCGATGCCGCGGAGAAGGGTGGCTTCGAGGATTTCATGCTGAAGGAGATTTACGAGCAGCCGAAGGCGATCCGAGAGACGCTACGCGGCCGCATGGGCACAGATGGCATGATTCAGCTCTCGGAACTCCAGATGACCAGGGAGCAGATCTCCTCGATCAACCGCGTCTTCATCCTTGCGTGTGGCACCTCCTACCATGCAGGTATCGTCGCCAAGATCCTGATTGAGACGTGGGCCCGCATTCCGGTTGAAGTGCAGGTGTCGAGCGAGTTTCGCTATGCGGACCCGATCGTTGACGATGAGACGCTCGTCGTGGCGATTTCCCAGTCAGGAGAAACGGCAGACACGCTTGCCGGTGTTCGAGAGGCTCGCGCGCGTGGAGCGAAGGTCATCGCGATCACGAACGTAGTGGGTTCTCGCGTGACCAGGGAGTCGGACGGCGTGATCTACACCCACGCCGGTCCGGAGATCGGCGTCTGCGCTACGAAGACCTTCACGGCACAGATCGCCGCACTGAACGTGCTGGCTCTCAAGCTCGCCCAGGTCAGGGGGGCGCTCTCGGATGAACGTATCGAGTCCCTTTGGGAGGGTCTGAGCAACATCCCCGATGTCGTCGAGGCGATCCTTGGCGACCTGAGAACCATCGACGAATGCGCCGCTCAGTACACGGGCGTCTACTCCACGCTCTTCCTTGGCAGGGGCATCGGCATGCCCGTGGCGATGGAGGGCGCACTCAAGCTCAAGGAGATCAGCTACATCCACGCTGAAGCGTATGCTGCCGGGGAGATGAAGCACGGGCCGATCGCTCTCATCACCGAGGACGTCCCCGTCGTCGTCATCGCCACCCAGGGGCATACCTACGAGAAGGTCATCAGCAACATACAGGAGGTAAGGGCGCGAGGTGCCGAGGTGATCGCGGTTGCCACCCATGGTGACGACGACATTTGCTGTCATGCGGAGCACGTGCTCCGCATCCCGGCGACTCCCGAGTTGCTTTCGGCCATACCGGCGACCATTCCGCTTCAGGTGTTGGCATACCGCATAGCGAAGCTTCGCGACTGCAACGTCGACCAGCCGCGCAACCTTGCGAAGTCCGTGACGGTGGAGTAGCCATGTCCATCCGGGGCCTCGGCGTAGACATCGTGGAGATCGATCGGATGCGGGACGCGTTGCGTCGGCATCCGCAGATGAGAGAGCGCCTGTTCTCCGAGGACGAATGCGCGTACTGCGACAAGCGCAACAAGCCCGAGATCCACTACGCGATGCGTTTTGCCGCCAAGGAGGCGGTCCTCAAAGCCCTGGGCACCGGCTTCGCAGGCATGCGCTTTCGTGACGTGGAGGTCTCTCGCGATGACTCCGGACGTCCGGTTCCTGTTCTGCTGGGACGGGCGGCTGAGGTCGCCGAGGAGCGCGGCGTCATAGAGATGCATCTCTCGCTCAGCTTCACGCATTCCACCGCTGTGGCGTCGGCCGTCGCTATCACGGCCGATCACCGTCTCAAGCCCCGGGAGATTCCGCTCGACCCGATGGCGGAGATTGCGGCATCCTTCAAGGAAGCGCGGGCGATGCTCGACGAGATGGGCGCGGCCGGGTCGGGGGAAGACCCCGACGCGGAACAGGAGCCAACCGAGGGGACTTGAGACCGTGATCTATGCACTTACCGAGTCGGCCGCCAGACGTGCTGAGGAGCGCGCCGTCGCCGAGGTCGGATTGATACTCGAAGATCTCATGCGACGTGCGGGTGCGGCGGTCGCCCGGGAGATTGAAACGCGCGTCCCGTACGGCGCGATCGCGATTCTTGCGGGTATGGGCAACAACGGCGGAGACGGATGGGTGGCAGCCCGCGAGCTTGCAGCCCGGAATCGGCCGACTCGGGTCTTCACACGCATGGCTCCCGAAGCACTCGAAGGACTCCCCGCAATCATGGCAGCCGAGGCGACTGCAGGTGGTGTCGCGGTGAGCGTGGTCGGCGACGAGGAGATGGAAGCCGACGCGCTCGTGGGCTATGCGGTGATCGTGGACGCGATGTTCGGCATAGGACTCACCGGTTCGCCGCGCCAACCCTACGCGTCTTGGATCGATGCGACGAATGCGTCTGGCGCTTCTGTCATCGCCGTTGACATCCCCTCCGGTGTCGAGGCGGATTCCGGCCGCGCCGACGCACATTGCGTGCAAGCAGATATCACCGTCACGTTCTCCTCCCCGAAGGTCGGCCTGCTGGTGCACCCCGGCGCGGAGCATGCGGGAGACGTGCGCGTAGCCGATATCGGAATACCATGGGAACTCCTTGGCGAAGCTGGAGATCTCGAGCTGTGGGGCATGGACGACTACCGCTCACTCATGCCCTGCCCGCAGACGGACACTCACAAGAACGAGCTTGGCCGCGTGCTGATCGTCGCGGGCTCGGGGGCGTTTCCAGGCGCTGCTGCGCTGGCGGCGATGGGCGCGCAGCGCATGGGGGCCGGCTATGTGACCCTGGCGGTCCCGGAGTCCGTCGCCCACATCATGCAGACGAAGCTCTCCTCGGCAGTCGTGGTCGGTCTGCCCGAGAACCCCTCGCGCACGCTCGCGTCGCGGGTGACCGAGGAGGTCCTCGACATGGCCAAGGAGTACGACGCGGTCGTGCTCGGCCCCGGTCTCACGGTAGCCCACGGGGCCGTGCTCGTGGCCCGCAACCTCGTGAACGAGCTGCAGTTGCCGCTGGTGGTCGATGCTGATGGCCTCAATGCGCTTGTCTACGCGACCGATGCGCTGACCGCCCGCTCTTCGCCTACAGTGATCACACCGCACCCGGGCGAAGCGGCGCGTCTGCTGGGAATGACGCCGGCTCAGGTTCAGTGGGATAGACTGGGTGCGGGCGCGCGTCTGACGGGCTCGCGCTGCGCGTGCGTGCTCAAGGGCGCGCGAACGATCGTGAGCGGGGCCGGAAGGCAGATCGTCACGATGGCCGGTGGGCCGGCGCTTG
The DNA here is from genome assembly GCA_030682655.1 of Actinomycetota bacterium. Taxonomy (NCBI): domain Bacteria; kingdom Bacillati; phylum Actinomycetota; species Actinomycetota bacterium. Next base: position 26,691 of record JAUXNU010000028.1, read on the forward strand.
CTACGGCCGGCACGGGTGACGTGCTTGCGGGCATGATCGGAGCGTTGCTCGCGCAGGGACTCGAGCCCCTTGAGGCCGGGGCTCTCGGCGCATACCTGCATGGACGAGCCGGTGACCATGCCGCGAACATTCTCGGAGCACCGTGCGTGATCGCCGAGGACGTGCCGGCGTATCTGCCGCTCGCGGTGAAGGAGCTCGTCGGCGAGGAGTAGGGTACTCCAGCGGGTATGACATACGACAGGACAGCGCTCGTGACAGGGCATGGAGGAGAACATGGCTGATCTGAAGGTGCGCGACATCATGACGCCCGACCCCGTGACCATCACCCCGGACATGACGGTGACGGATGTCGCAAGACTCATGGTGGAGAAGCGTATCGGCGCCCTGCCGGTCGTCGAAGACGGCGCGCTCATCGGCATCGTGACCGAAGGCGATCTCATCATGCAGGACGTACGGCTGGAGTTCCCGACCTACATCCACCTGCTTGATGGGTTCATCATGTATCCGCCGGCCACTGCGCGCTTCGAACGCGAACTCAAGAAGGCGGTCGCGGCCGACGTCCGCGCTGTCATGACTACCGATCCCCTTACAGTGCAGGCCGAGGCACCCGTGGAGGACGCTGCCACGCTGCTCGTAGATCGCGACGTGAGCCGGCTGCCGGTGCTCGACGGGGACAAGCTCGTGGGTATCATCAGCAAGTCGGACGTGGTTCGCTCGCTTCTGGTGCAGGAGTAGTCCTCCCATGGACTATCGGCGCTACGCGCGTGTCGAGATCGACCTCGAGGCTGTTTCGCACAATGTGCGCGGACTGGGGGGGCTGACGCGTCCGGGCACGCTCTTCATGGCGGTCGTGAAGGCGGACGCCTACGGTCACGGAGTGATCCCGGTCGCACGGACGGTCCTCGCTTCCGGAGCCGATCGGCTCGCCGTCGCTACCGTCGAAGAAGCCGTCGAGCTTCGTGAAGCGGGCATCGCGTCGCCGTTGCACATCCTGTCCGAGCCACCCGCGTCCGCGGTCGATCTGGTCGTGGCGCACGATGTGGTGGCGACAGTCACCTCGCGTCCATTCGCTGTTGCGCTTGGACGCGCGGCCGCCTCAGCGGGCACCGAGGCGCGGTTCCACCTCAAGGTCGATACCGGCATGAACCGCATAGGCGTGCGTGCCGAGGAGGCTGCGGAGTTCGCCGCAGGACTCAAGGACTTCCCCGGCTTGTGCCACGAAGGTACTTTCACGCACTTCGCGACCGCTGACGTACCGGGCGACTGGGACTTCGAGCGACAGCTCGAGCGCTTCGCGATCGCGCTGGAGCAGATGCGGACAGACGGGGTCGATCCCGGCATCGTGCACAGTGCAAACAGCGCGGCCACGATTCTGCATCCCGAGACTCACATGGACATGGTCCGATGCGGCATAGCTCTCTACGGTTTGCATCCATCTCAGTCCACGTACGGACGGATCGATCTGCAACCGGCCATGTCCGTGAAGGCACAGGTCTCGTTCGTGAAGCACGTCGGCATGGGCGAGGGCGTGAGCTACGGTGTGACATATCGCACTGCGGCGCCCGTCGCTATCGCTACCGTGCCCCTCGGGTACGCGGATGGGCTGCACCGTGCCGCATCGAACAAGCTCGAGGTGTTGATCAAGGGCGTGCGGTGCCCGCAGATCGGCCGTATCACGATGGACCAGGTGATGATAGAAGTCCCGCGTGACCTCGGCGTAACCCCTGGTGAGGACGTCGTGATCGTTGGCGAGCAGGGTGGTGTCACGCTGACCATGGATGACTACGCGGTGCAGGCCGGGACCATCAACTACGAGACAGCGTGTGCGTTCGGGATGCGCATGGGTCGCGCATACCGGCGGTCTCAGTCCGGCACGGTTTCCTCAGCATAGGCGGTTCTTCGTTTGCGCACTTCGGGTAGCGAGAATCCATTCACACGAAATTGCAGGAAGCCTCTTCCGACCTGTCGAAAACTACCCTTAACGCACGTATATGCTACGTGCGCTTGCAATGATGCCCGAGGCCCGCATGACAGGGGGTTACAAACGTGGACGAGAAGGTCCTCGAGGATATCCAGTTCCATCAGGAAACGCTCAGCCATGATGCCAACTCGCCGCTGCATCTGATTCGCGAGAAAGAGATGGCGATCTCTGGTCGTGTCCTGGCTGCCAAGAGCGAGGCTGAGAGTATCGTCGCTTCGGCACGCAAGAAGGCTGTCGAGATGACGTCCAAGGCGGAGGACGAAGCCGGTGTTCTGGCCGAGGAACACCGCGCAAAGGTTCTCGTCGAAGTAGAGGCAGAGATCGAGCAGATCAAGGCTGACGCGGATGTCGAGATCGAGACAGTGAAGAAGAGTATCGCTGACCGCTCCGGCAGAGCGGTCACGTTTATCGTCAATAGTGTTACGGAAGTGTAGGGACGTCTGCTTTCTCAAACGGGGCCATAACAGAATGACCCGAGGGGGGTGTCGCGAGTGCTCGTTCCCATGGCAAAGGTAGAGATTATCGGCCCGAAGAACCTGTTCTTCGACGTCGTTAGTCTTGTACACGAGCAAGGCAAGCTTCATATCGAGGATCTCTCGCGGAAGATCCAGTCCGGCGAGTTGCCGCTGGATCGGATGGAGGTTTTCGAGAAGCAGCAGGGGGACAAGGAGCGCATGGATGACATGCTCATCCGCGTACGTGCGATCCTCAAGGCGCTTCACCGCGACGATTTCAAGGTAGACACAGCTGCCAAGCGAGCCGAGTACGATCGCCTCTACGACCTCGACGCCGATGAGCTCGCCGTTGAGATATCCGGAGTCATCGGAGAGGTCGAAGACCGCACGGCGGCCCTGGCAACGAGTCACACCGCCATCGAGTCCGAGCTCTCGTTGCTCGCCCGGTACGAGCCGATTCTTCACAAGATCCAGCCTCTGGCCAAGCAGATCGTGACCACCGGCAACTACGAATCGGTGGCCCTCCTCGTTGAGCGCCGCTACAAGGCCGCTCTCGAGCAGCTCAAGGAGGAGCTCGACAAGCTCACCAAGAAGCAGTGCGAGATCGTGTCCACCGATGTCGATGAGGACACCACGGCGGCCATCGTCGTTTTCAACAAGAACTACTCCGAGCCGGTGCACAAGTTCCTGGCTATGGAGAATGTCAACCAGATCCGCCTCCCCAATGAGTTTGACGGCATGCCCTTCGACATGGCGTATGACACGCTGAAGGAACGCCGCAAGGAGTTGCCGACGGACCTGGGAGAGATTTCGACAGAGCTTGAGCTGATGTCCAACAAGTGGCAGCTGAAGCTAACCACGATTCGCGACGTGCTGATCGACAAGGTCGAGCAGATCAGTGCCATTCCGATGTTCGGTCGCACTGAGTATGCGTTCGTCGTTACGGGCTGGATGCCCGTTGCAGAAGTCGGCGCATTGCGGAGGATGGTCACCGAGAAATGGCGCGACGACGTGATCATCGAGCAGACCGCGATCCGCGAAGAGGAGTACGCGGAGACGCCGGTCGCGCTCAAGAATGCGAAGGCTCTCGAGCCCTTCCAGTTCCTCCTGGGCGTATACGGCATGCCTCGCTACGGCACGATCGATCCGACGTGGATGCTGTTCGTCTTCTACCCCCTGTTCTTCGGCATGATCGTCGGAGACCTGGGCTACGGTCTGGTCATGCTTGGCATCGTCGTGTGGTTGCGCATGAAGTTCCGTGACAATCCGAGCATCCAGCTGGCCACGTCGATTCTCGGACCGGCCGCCACCATGGTGCTCGCGTTCGGCATCCTATACGCGGAGTTCTTCGGTGATCTGCTCGGTCACTATCTGGGCTGGGTGGAGAACATCAAGGTTGCGGGGATCGCTTTGCCGTTCCACAGGACGGTGCTCGTCAAGGAGTTCATGTACATCGCCGTCGCGGTTGGTGTCGTGCATGTGCTCTTCGGCCTGGTGCTTGGCGTTGTCAATGCCGTGAAGATGAAGCACAAGAAGCACCTGTACGAGAAGGGCGGCATCCTCACACTCATCCTGGCCATACTCATTGCGGTCGGCCTGGGCATGTCCGCAGGTGTGCTCGGCGAATTGGCGACATGGGGTCAGCTCATATTCGCGGCTATCGCATTCGGCGGCTTCATCTTCGCGATACGTGGCGGCGGCGTCATGGGTGCTATTGAGACACTCGAGGCATTCACAGGCATGGCGAGCTACATACGTATCATGGCGGTCGGCCTGGCCGGCGCGATCTTCGCGGACGCGATCAACAAGATCGTCGCGAGCACCGGCAATATCGCCCTTGCTGCGATCATCGCCATCCTGCTTCACGGGCTGAACTTCATCATCTGCGCGTTCAGCCCCGCCATTCATGCTTTGCGTCTCAACTTCCTGGAGTTCTTTGGGAAGTTCTACGAGACTGGCAAGCAGCAGTACAAGCCATTCACGAAAACCGGAGGTGAAAAGAGCGCATGATCAAGAATCGGCTCGCAAGGTGGGTGTTTGGCAGCACATTCGTGCTGACCATGCTGATCCCCGCAATCGCTCTGGCAGAGGAAGCTGCCGCAGCGGCGCCCGCGGATTGGCAGACGAACGTCGGCAGGGCTCTTGCCGCAGGTCTGGCTATGGGTCTGTCCGCTCTGGGTGCAGGCTATGCGCAGGCCAAGATCGGCTCCGCTGGCGCAGGAACACTCGCTGAGCGCCCTGAGGTTGCAATCTGGATCATCACGCTCCAGGCGCTTCCGGAGATTATCGTTCTGCTCGGTTTCGTTTCCGCGATCATGATTAGCGGCGGCTAGCAGATTACGCCGCACTCGAATCGCGAACCGCGGAAGGAACCGTACACATGGCACTTGAAGATATCTTCAGAGCGCTTGAGGTGCAGGCTGATCAGGAGTGCGACCAGATAGTGGGGAGCGCCCGGGACCAGGCTGACGCCATCATTAGCGAGGCGGGCGATCAGGCGGAAGCGATACGCGAAGGCCGGATCGAAGATGCCGAGCGTGTCACGCGCCAGAAGGCGATGCAGTCGGTCAATGCCGCTAAGCTCGAGAGCAAGAAGCGCGTGGCGGCCGTCAAGCAGCAGGCCGTGGCAGACGCCTTCAAGGCGGCGCTGGAAGAGCTGGGCAAGGTCCGTTCTTCGAGCAACTACGCGGCGATTCTTCGCGCGCTCGTCGAGGAGGCGGCCGCCGGTGTCGAAGGAGAGCTCGATGCGCTCGTCGATCCGGCAGACGCCGGGATTGCCGCTTCGACGTTCGCCGATCTGGGCATCAATGCCGAGATCAAGTCCGAGATCACGTCCTCGGGTGGCGTCATCATTCGCATGGCGGAAGGCCGGATCATGCGCCGCAATACCCTCGAGGATCGGCTCGAGAAGGTTGAGCCATCCATACAGTCCGATGTCGCGGAGATTCTGTTCTCATGAGTTCTGGCGCATCCACAACCCGCAAAGCGTCCCCTGGCGGCAAGGACTACGGGTACTCGAACGCCCGCATTCGCGGAATGAAGTCGCGGCTGCTTGATCGAGTATTCCTGGACAGCCTGATTGCGGCTCCAGAGATCGGCAACCTGATTCAGGACCTGTCCGACACGGAGTACGGACCAGATCTTGAAGAGGCCCTCATCCGCGGGCGGGACGCGGCTGCGGTCGACGAGGCGCTCAAGAACAACATGGTGCGTACGTTCCGGAAAGTCTTCGGCTTCCTGAATGAGGAGGCAGCGTACATTCTGGCAACGCTGCTTGGCAGGTGGGACGTCTTCAACATCAAGACGATCCTGCGTGGCAAGCACATGCAGTTGAGCACCGCGGAGATCAACGAGGGGCTGCTGCCTGCCGGCTACCTGACGCAGATCGATCTTGAGGCGCTATCGTCGATGGGGGACATCCGCGGAGTCGTCGACACGGCGGCTACGTGGGGACTGCCTTTTGCGAGTGCCATGCGTGAGGGGTATGCGGAGTACATGCGCAGCGGTGAGCTTGCCGATCTCGAGTTGGCGATGGACCGCTATTTCACCGGCTGGGCGGCCGCTCGGCTCGTTCGTCGCAGCAACAACGTCCAGATGGCGAAGCGCCTACTGGGCATCCAGGTAGATATCCTGAACCTCGTGATGGTGTTCCGTCTGCAGAAGGCGGACATGGAGTCCGTCAACGTCGAGACGTTCTTCCTCGAGGGCGGGCGGGACGTGGGCAAGGAGCTCTATCGGGAGCTGGGTCATATGTCCGACATCGACGAAGTGCTCGACCGGTTGCGCGGCACGCCGTACGGCAAGACACTGGACGACGTGTCGCTTCACTATTTGGAGACGAACACCATTGCGGTGTTCGAGCGTGCGCTCGAAGACTACCTCGTGCGCAAGGCGCTGACATACGGAACAGGGGATCCGCTAGGGATCGGGGTCGTAATCGCCTACTTGTGGGCGAAGCAGAACGAGATCACGAACCTGCGGATCATCGTGAAGGGCAAGTCGGTTGGCATGCCCGTGGACCGTGTGAGGGGAGAGCTGATCCTTGTATAAGCTCGTAGTCCTCACAGACTCGGACACCGCCGATGGATTCCGCCTGGCAGGGGTGGATGTTGAAGTCGCCGACTCAAGTGATCTTGCGCGCAAGAAGCTCAGCGCGCTTATCGACGATGAGTCGAGCGGCATCATCGCCGTGAACGAGCGCATGATGGCTGTGATAGACGAACGCACACAGCGAAAGATCGATTCTATCTATCGACCCATCGTCATCTCGCTCCCGATCCGGGAGAAGCTCGAGGTCGGCGAGGATCACCGGGCGTACCTGTCGCGCCTGATCAGGAGAGCGATAGGCTTTGACATCACTCTGAGGCGAGGCTGATCTGATGATTGTCGGGACCATTGCAAGAATCACAGGACCGGTCGTCACCGCTGGCGGTATGACCGGCGCGAAGATGTACGACGTCGTGCGCGTCGGCCAGGACGGCCTCATGGGTGAGGTCATTCGCCTGGAGGGCGACCGCGCGACGATTCAGGTGTACGAAGACACCTCGGGCTTGATGGTAGGTGCCCTGGTCGAGTCGACCGACGCTCCGCTGATGGTGGAGCTGGGTCCGGGGCTGCTGTCGTCCATCTACGATGGCGTGCAGCGTCCGCTGCCTGTCATCGCGGAGTCAGGCGACTTCATCGAGCGCGGTACCGTTGCGTCCGCGCTCGATCGCACGAAGAAGTGGCACTTCACGCCTACCGTTACTGCGGGCACGGACGTGGGACCAGGCGAGATCCTGGGTACGGTGCCCGAGGGGCAAACGGTCATCCATAGCGTGATGGTGCCGCCGAAGATATCCGGGATCATCGCCTCCATCAAGTCGGAGGGCGACTACAACGTCGACGAGGTCATAGCGACCCTCGCTGACGGCACGGAGCTCAAGATGTCGCAGTGGTGGCCTGTTCGCCAAGGCCGCCCGTATGCGCGCAAGCTCGATCCGGGGACGCCGTTCCTGACTGGGATGCGGATCCTTGACACGTTCTTCCCGATTGCCCAGGGTGGCAACGCCATCATCCCTGGCGGTTTCGGAACGGGCAAGACGGTCACTCAGCAGTCCTTGGCCAAGTGGGCGGACGTGGACATCATCGTCTACGTCGGCTGCGGCGAGCGCGGCAACGAGATGACGGAGGTTCTCACCGAGTTCCCCGAACTCGAGGACCCCAAGACGGGCGCTCCGCTCATGGATCGCACCGTGCTCGTCGCCAACACGTCGAACATGCCGGTTGCCGCGCGCGAGGCGTCTATCTACGTCGGCGCCACTCTCGCTGAGTACTACCGGGACATGGGTTACAGCGTCGCGATGATGGCGGATTCAACCTCTCGCTGGGGCGAGGCCCTTCGCGAGGTGTCGGGGCGACTCGAAGAGATGCCTGGAGAGGAAGGCTACCCGGCCTACCTTGCTACGCGACTTGCGGCCTTCTACGAGCGTTCGGGCCGCGTGCAGGCGCTCGGTTCCGACGAGCGAGTCGGATCCGTCACCATGGTCGGCGCAGTCTCACCGGCCGGCGGTGACATGTCCGAACCGATGACGCAGAACTCACTCCGGGTTACCGGTGCGTTCTGGGCGCTCGACACGTCGCTTGCGCACAGGCGTCACTTCCCGGCCATTTCCTGGACGAAGTCCTACACGCTCTATACCGCGCAGATTCGGCCCTGGTTCGAGGCCAACGTTGCCGAGGACTGGCAGCCGATCCGCGAACGCGCGATGTTCATCCTCCAGAAGGAGACGGAGCTTCAGGAAATCGTGCAGCTCGTTGGTCCGGACGCACTGCCGGAATCAGAGAAGATCATTCTGGAAGTCGCGCGCATGCTGCGCGAGGACTTCCTGCAGCAGTTCGCGTTCGACGAGGTCGACGCCTACTGCCCGCCCAAGAAGCAGTTCATGATGCTCAAGACGATCATGGCGTTCCACGATGCAGCGAACGCCGCACTCAACCGCGGCGTCTCCCTGCGCCAGATCCTCGAGCTGCCGATCAAGGACGAGATAGCGGGCATCAAGACCACGCCGCACGAAGAGGCATTGGAGATGATGTCTACCTTTGCCAGCAAGCTCGCCGAAGACATCGCAGGGATCGAGGTGTACTAAGTGGCACAGGAAACCGTGACATCCCCGGAGGAGAAGATATCTCTCGTCTCCACCGACTACCGCACGATCAGTTACGTGACAGGTCCGCTCATCTTCGTGAACAACGTGCACGGGGTTGCGTACAACGAGATGGTCGCAATCCGCATGCCCGACAGTTCGCGCCGTAGCGGCCAGGTCCTTGAGATATCGGGTGACATCGCTGTTATCCAGGTGTTCGAGGGCACACAGGGTATCGACGTGGACGCGACCGAGGTGCGGTTCCTGGAGGAGGTCGCGCGAATCGCGGTCTCATCGGACCTCCTTGGCCGTGTTCTGAACGGTGTCGGCAAGCCGATCGACGGCGGCGCCCCGATCATCCCCGAGGCGCGTTTGGACATCACCGGCTCGCCGATCAATCCGTACTCCCGTGAGAAGCCGGCTGACTTCATCGAGACCGGTATCTCCGCAATCGACGGACTGAACACGCTGGTGCGCGGGCAGAAGCTTCCGATCTTCTCGGGCTCCGGTCTTCCGGCCAACGAGCTTGCCGCGCAGATCATCCGGCAGGCACGCGTCAAGTCCGGCGAGGAGTTCGCCATCGTGTTCGGCGCGATGGGCATCACCCACCGCGAAGCATCCTTCTTCATGGAGCAGTTCGAGTCCACGGGTGCGCTTGAGCGCGTCGTGTTCTTCCTGAACCTGGCCGACGACCCCACGGTCGAGCGGTTGCTTACGCCCAAGTGCGCGTTGACGGTTGCCGAGTACCTGGCGTTCGAGAAGGATCTGCAGGTTCTCGTCGTTCTGTCGGACATGACGAACTACTGTGAGGCGTTGCGCGAGGTCTCCACGGCTCGCGAAGAGGTTCCGGGTCGCCGGGGCTATCCCGGCTACATGTACACGGATCTCTCGACCATCTACGAGCGCGCGGGCCGCATCAAGGGCCGTAAGGGCTCGGTCACGCAGCTGCCGATTCTCTCGATGCCGGACGACGACATCACGCACCCGATCCCGGACCTCACCGGCTACATCACCGAGGGACAGATCGTGCTCTCGCGCCATCTGCACCGCCGTGGTGTGTTCCCGCCGATCGATACCCTGCCGTGCTTGTCGCGGCTCATGAACCTGGGTATCGGCGAAGGCAAGACACGCGAAGACCACCGCGCCGTCGCGAACCAGCTCTACGCCGCCTACGCTCAAGGACGCGACCTGCGCAAGCTCGTCGCGATCGTCGGCGAGGAAGCACTGTCCGAGACGGACCGCCGCTACCTGCGCTTTGCAGATGATTTCGAGTCTCGCATCGTGGGACAGGGCAACGAGGGTCGCTCGATCGAGGAGACGCTGGCAATCAGCTGGGAGCTCATGGCGGGTCTGCCGATGGGCGAACTGAAGCGAGTCAGAGACTTCATTCCCAAATACCACCCGAACGCCGCTGATCAATCCGGGGACATCTAGGGGGTCTCATGGAGGAAGTCCGGCCAACACGGTCAGAGCTACTCGAACGCAGATCGCAGATTCAGCTTGCGCAGCAGGGCATGGACCTGCTCAAGCAGAAGCGCGATGCGCTTCTCATCGAGTTCATGGGAGTCATGGACGAGACGCTGCGTCTGTCTGAGTCGCTCCAGAAGTCGGTGTCCGAGGCGCAGTACTCGCTTGCGGTTGCCAAGGCCGTCGATGGCACGGTCGCGCTGCGATCTGCGGGCATGGCCACGAAGGGCGAGATCGTCGTGGACATGACCGGTACGAAGATCATGGGCGTGTCGGTCCCGGTGGTCACGAAGGGTGAGAGCCCGATCAAGTCATCGTTCACCCGAGGCTACTCGGTCACCGGTGTGTCTTCACGAGTTGACGAGACTGCCGACAAGTTCGAGCGCATTCTGGATGTCATCATCGAGTACGCGGATATCGAGACGAGACTTAAGCGACTGGGCGAAGAGATCCAGAAGACGAACCGTCGCGTGAACGCGCTCGAACAGGTCACCGTCCCGCAGCTGAGAGAGCAGGTGGCCTACATCCGACAGACGCTCGACGAACGCGCACGAGAGGATCTGTTCAGGCTCAAGAAGGTCAAAGCGAAGATCGAGCGCAAGAAGGCCGAACGACAGGCCATCTAGACTGGTTCCCGCGCCGGAACGGAGCGGGACAGGTCGCTTGTGCTGGAAATGTGGGGCGGTGTCGCCAACCGGGGGGTGTCAGATACCGCCCCACAAGCTTGCCCCGAATCAGGGGTTGCGAATCTGGAGCACCCGGCATGAGCCGGGTGGGAGCCCGGTCAGCAATGTGGAACCTGTGGGACACGAACGCCGCCGCGCACTTGCGCGACGGCGTTCTACTTCTGCGGACACCCCCCGTGCCGCATCAGTCCTTCACTCGAGCTAGCCCTTCGCGCGCACCACGCTTCCGACATCACTGAGGACGTCGACAGCGTTGCGGGAGTGCTTGCGAAGCTCCCGGCCGAAGCCGAGAATCACCCGCAGGTCGTGCATGGACAGCAGCCCGAAACGCAGGTGCTCCCAGTCGTCCCGGGCGATGTAGGCCCACAGTTCACCGAGAACCCACTCGAGTTCCTCGATCTCGTGAGTCGTCAGCTCCTGCCAGCTGGCCTTGAGTCCCTGCCGAAGGCGCTCGGCGGCGCGTTCTACCGCCTTGGCCTTGCGTATCTGGAACGTGCGCATTCCGATATCTTCGTCGGTCACGTCAGGTCGATTGTTCACTGTTCACACTCACCTCCTACGTCTCATCAGTTCGCCGCGCTGACACGCATCCCTTGTTTTAGAATGGGGCGAGACCTTCTCATAGCGCGTTCACAATCCTCTCACGAAAGGTAGTCGATGGAGTTCAGCGAGGTAGTCGCCAGGCGCCGAAGTGTGCGCCACTTCAATGCAAAGCAGGCCGTTTCGGAGTCTGACGTGCGTGCGCTGCTGCTTGCCGCAACGAGCGCTCCGAGTGCCGGGAACATCCAGCCTTGGAGATTCACCGTCGTACGTAGTCTTGAGGCGCGCGAACGTCTTGCGGGCGCGCTGCACCAGCGATGGGCGACTTCGGCGCCGGTGGTGATAGTCGTCTCCGTCGATCCTCGGCCATGTTCCGCCCGCTATGGTTCGAGGGGGGAGATGCTCTACGCCATCCAGGACACAGCCGCCGCGGCGAATCACATACTGCTCGCGGCGGTGGAGCGGGGGCTCGCCTCGTGTTGGATCGGCGCGTTCGATGAGAAGGCGGTCCGCGAGGCTATCGGGGTCGGGGAACCCATCACGCCGGTAGCCGTTCTGCCGATCGGCTACTCTGCTGAGTCCGCAGGCAAGCCTGCGCGCCGCCCGCTCGAGGAAGTAACCACGTGGCTCTGAGCTTCGACAGCCTCGACGATCTCCGCACCCACATCGGAGATTGCCACAGGTGTCCGCTCGGCGATACGCGCACCACGCTTGTGTTCGGCGTGGGCGATCCCCGTGCGGACGTGTTGTTCATCGGCGAAGCGCCCGGGCGAAGCGAGGACCTGAGGGGCGAGCCGTTCGTCGGCGCCGCAGGGCAGCTGCTCGACGAGCTGCTCTCTTCGGCAGGTATGAGGCGTCAGGAGGTCTACATCGCCAACATCCTCAAGTGTCGTCCTCCGGGCAACAGGGACCCTCTGGCCGAGGAGATCGACACGTGCACTCCGTTTCTGCGCGAGCAGGTCAGGCTGATCCACCCTCGCGTCATCGTGACGCTGGGCAACTACGCGACGAGATTCGTGCTCAAGATGGATACCGGCATAACGCGACTGAGGGGCACCGTCCAGAAGGCCGGCGCGTTTCCGGTGATGCCGATATTCCATCCTGCGGCGGCGCTGTACGATCGTACGAAGCGCGACGTTCTGTTCGAGGACTTCCGGCAGCTGCGCGCCTTGCTCGACACCCCCGCTCCCTCCGAGCCCGTCCAAGGCTCGCTCTTCGAAGGGTACTCGATGGCAGTTCTGCGCATGCGAACGACAGCGGCTGCGGCGACCATTGCCGCTGGCCGTTCGCTGGCTGCGATCCTTCGTGCTGGAGATGTGCTGCTGCTCGCCGGCGATCTCGGCGCCGGGAAGACAGCGCTTGCGAAGGGCGTTGCCCAGGGCCTCGACGTTGAAGAACCGGTGACGAGCCCGACCTTCAACATCCTGCTCGTGCATCGCGGGCGTCTGACGCTCAACCACTTCGATCTCTACCGTCTGGAGACCGCCGGCCAGCTCGAGGACATCGACTACTGGGGGACGCTAGAGTCCGGCGGGGTCTCGATCGTCGAATGGGGAGACCGGTTCTCCGAGGCCGCTCCCGTCGACTGCCTCACGGCGACTATTTCGATCGAGGGCGATGACGAACGCAGAATCGAACTGGCACCCACCGGGCCCCGCTCCTCCGAGCTTGCCCAGGCGTGGATCGCGGCCTGTCGTGCGCTGCCCGGCGTGCTCGCCGAGGACGGGGAATCTGCATGAGCGCCTTCGTCCTTGCGATGGATACCGCCACCGAGGAGGTTGCGCTCGCTCTCGGGGAGCGAACCGGGGACCGCGTGGAGCTCGTCGCAGACCGCGACTTCGAGGCCCCGCGAGCGGCGCTTGGGCGGCTGCTCCCGGCCGCCCAGGAGCTGCTTGTCAGGGCTGGCCTCACGCCTTCCGACATAGCGGAGGTGGTGGTCGGTCGCGGGCCGGGGTCGTTCACCGGTGTGCGGATCGGTGTCTCCTCGGCCAAGGGGTTCGCCCACGGGCTCGGGGCACCGCTCTTTGGCGTGGGAACCCTCGACGCGATAGCCTGGCGGTTCGCGGAGACAGACGGGCTCCTTGGCGTGGTGGGGGATGCGATGCGAGGCGAGGTCTACCCGGCGCTGTTTCGCGTGGCATCGGGGCAGGTGAGGCGGCTTTCGGATGATACGGTCATGAGTCCGGTGGCAGCGGCACAGATGTGGGCGGAATCGGTCGACGAGCCGCTCGTGCTGGTCGGCAACGGCTTGCGCAAGTACGAGGACGTGTTCTGCGCGACCCTCGGCTCGAGAGCCGTGGTCGCCGGTCGCCCGATGTGGACTCCCGCAGGCGTTGGACTGCTTGCGGCCTATGCTGATGCGCGACTACGCGGAGTCCTTGGCGACGGGCAGCCTGGAGCCGTGCTGCCCGTGTACACGCGGCTTTCAGATGCCGAGGAGAACGAGTTGCGGGCACTCGGGAACGCGCCTGAGATGACTCCCGACTCCGGTGTCGCCGGGCCGCGAGGAGTGAACGGGCTGTGAGCGCGCTTATCAGAGAGATGCGAGCCGCCGACCTCGATGCTGTCCTCGCGATAGAAGCACAGGCGTTCTCGACGCCCTGGCAGCGTGGGATGTTCGAAGACGAACTCGAGCAAGTGGAGTCGAGAGCTTGGCTGGTTCTCGAGTGGCAGGGGTTCGTCCTTGGCTATGGCGGGATCATGCTCGTCGAGGACGATGCGCACATCATGAATCTGGCGATGCGGACGGACAGCCGGGGGTGCGGGCTGGGGATGGCTCTGCTCGTGCGGCTTGTGCGGCGCGCCCGTGAGATGGGCGCGCGCTACCTGACTCTGGAAGTGCGCGAGCGCAATGGCCGCGCACGGACGCTGTACGAGCAGGCAGGAATGCGCAGCGTTGGCGTGCGGCATGGCTACTACGCGGACAGCGGCGAGCACGCCGTGATCATGTGGAGCGACGACATGTCCTCGCCTGGCGAGGCGGCGCGACTTGAGGAGCTGGAGCTGCGCGGAGAAGAGTCGCTCGCACGATTCGTCGGCCCGGCAGAGTGCGCCGGGCGCGGTGAGGAGCTGGTCCTCGCCATCGAGACGTCTTGCGATGAGACTGCGGCAGCAGTGATGCGAGGCGGCAACGACCTCCTGGCCAGCGTGATCGCAAGTCAGGTGGACTTCCACGCCCGGTTTGGCGGGGTGGTGCCCGAGATCGCTAGCCGCAAACACACCGAGGCGATCGTTGCCGTCGTTGACGAGGCGTTGGAGCAGGCGGGCGTGGGACTGCGGGACCTCGACGCGGTGGCGGTCACGTACGGTCCCGGGCTCATCGGGGCGCTCGTGGTCGGCGTCGCGTATGCGAAGGGGTTGGCACTGGCGACCGGCTTGCCTCTTGTCGGCGTGAACCACCTCGAGGGACACATCTTCGCGAACATGCTCGACGACCCGACCGTGGCGCCTCCGCTTGTGGCCCTCGTGGTCTCGGGCGGGCACACGTCACTGGTGCACGTGCCCGAGTGGGGCGTCTACCACACCCTCGGCGAGACGCTCGACGACGCGGCCGGTGAGGCGTTCGACAAGGTGGCCAAGGTCCTTGGCCTGGGCTATCCGGGCGGTCCGGTGATCTCGAAGCTGGCCGCGCAAGGTGACCCGGCCGCCATCGCCTTCCCGCGGGCGATGCTGCACTCGGGCGACTACGCCTTCTCGCTCTCGGGGCTCAAGACCGCCGTGATCAATCACATCCGCCACGAGCGGGAGGCCGGTCGCGAGATCGATGTGGCTGACCTCGCCGCGTCGTTTCAGGCGGCAGTGATCGACGTGCAGGTTGCCAAGGCGGTCCGCGCAGCCGAGGAATGCGGGGTCACGCAGTTCTGTCTGGCTGGCGGGGTTGCCGCGAATGTCGCACTGCGAGATGCCCTGCGTGACGCCCTGCTGGCCAAGGGCGTGCGCCTCTCTGTGCCTCCCTTCGCGCTGTGCACAGACAATGCCGCGATGATTGCTGCGGCGGGGACCTATCGCCTGCGGCGAGGCGAGCGCTTGCAGCTCGACGCGGAAGCCCTCGCGAGCTTGCGCCTCGACGCATCAGCGGGTTCAGACGCCTAAGTCCTACTCGCTCACCGTCTTTGGCAAAATGCCTGATAGAAGCACTTGCATGCCGTCGAGCAGACCATTAGAATTCGATTCTGTTAGCACTCGGACTGTTCGACTGCTAGCAGCACGGCTGCTCGACTGCGAAACGGGGTAGATACTCATTCGCACGAGTAGGCGCAGGGGGGTTCTCACACAGGACACCCTTCATCCATTCGGTAATTGTCGGCTGATGTAAGACATAGGAGGGCAGGGCATGAACCTGAAGCCACTGGGCGATCGCGTGATCGTCAAGCCGGCGGAAGCCGAGGAGCAGACCAAGAGCGGTCTGTTCATCCCCGACACCGCCAAGGAGAAGCCGCAGCGCGGCGAGGTCATCGCCGTAGGCGAGGGCAAGCTGACCGACGACGGCGCTCGCTTGCCGATCGACGTGAAGGTGGGCGACACCGTCATCTTCTCGAAGTACGGCGGTGCCGAGGTCAAGATCGACGAAGTAGAGTACAAGATCCTCGACGCCGAGCGCGACATCATCGCGGTCGTCATCGACTAGACACACCACCCGTTTCCCCTGAAGGAGGAGATACCTTAGATGGCTAAGGAGATTCGTTTCGACGAAGAGGCCCGCCGCGGTCTCGAGACCGGCGTGAACAAGCTGGCTGACGCGGTGAAGGTCACACTCGGCCCCAAGGGCCGCTACGTGGTGCTCGAGAAGAAGTTCGGCGCACCCACCATCACAAACGACGGCGTGACTATCGCCAAGGAGATCGAGCTCGACGACCCGTTCGAGAAGATCGGTGCGGAGCTCGTCAAGGAGGTCGCCAAGAAGACCGACGACGTCGCAGGTGACGGAACCACGACCTCGGTCGTTCTCGCCCAGGCCCTCGTTCGCGAAGGACTTCGCAACGTCGCCGCTGGCGCAGACCCGATCAGCCTCAAGCGCGGAATCGAGAAGGCCACTGCGGCCGTCATCGAGGCACTCGTCGCTGGCGCCAAGGAGATCGAGACCAAGGAAGAGATCGCGGCCACCGCATCCATCTCTGCCGGCGACCCCGAGATCGGCGCACTGATCGCAGAGGCGATCGACAAGGTCGGCAAGGAGGGCGTCGTCACCGTTGAGGAGTCGAACACCTTCGGCACCGAGCTTGAGCTGACCGAGGGCATGCGCTTCGACAAGGGCTTCCTGTCCGCGTACTTCGTGACAGACCAGGAGCGCCAGGAGGCGGTCTTCGAAGACCCGT
>JAUXNU010000029.1 GCA_030682655.1 Actinomycetota bacterium
CTTGATTCGTTCCTCTTTGGTCACTGACAAGGCTCTATATGGTCCGAAAGAAGATGTGACTATCAGCTATACAATTGAGAACAGGGGAACCAACTATATCGTGCCGGTGCTTAAGGCCGGCGTGAGGATCGTTGATCAATCAGATAAAGAACTTATCAACGAAACCAGGGATATCAACAGTATGCTGCCTGGCACTGCAGCTGACCTTGGCTTGATTTGGAATACGGGCCTGAACCTGCCCGGGGAGTACACTTCCTCTTTGGAAGTTCGTCTTGACGGGAAGGTCGTCTCAAGCAACTCGGCGGCCTTCAGTATTCTGCCCGTGACTTTGGTGACAGGATATATTAAGGCAACCCCTCCGGTTGTTATATATGGCAATCAGGTGCTTGCGGATTACTCCGCAGGCAATGCCGGTAATATGGACATCGTCGGTCTGCCCCTAAGGGTCCTGGTACTGGATCCGGCAACCCAGACTGTCATGAACTCGTTTGAAGACACCCTGGATCTTGCCATAGACGGCAGCGTATCCGGACGGGTTGCGTTCCTGACACAGGGATACGGATTGAAAACCTATGAAGTGGTACTACAGTATCTGCATCAGGGAACTGCAATGCATGTTGCGAGCACTGCGTTTACTGTTATTGACGGGGCTCCCCCAATGGTCAATATTATTTCACCTGTAGCCGGCAGGTACTATAACGCTCAGTTTGATCTGTCAGTTACTGCTATGGATGACATCTCCGGTGTTGACAGAGTGCAATACCGTGTCGATGGAGGTTCATGGAGGCTTCTGCCGATAGCTGATTCATCATCCGGCAGGTATTCGACAACATGGATACCCGAAAAGATTGACGAAGGACCCCACACGATCAACTTCAGGGCAATTGACAGGGCAGGCAACACGTCCATAACGCTTTCAACAGCTGTGACGATTGACCTGACCCCTCCGGACTTGACCGTATCTACCTTGGCTGACGGCAGTTGGACGAACAATGAGGTCCTGAACGTAGCTGGTAATGCAATTGATAAC
>JAUXNU010000030.1 GCA_030682655.1 Actinomycetota bacterium
CCTTCGATGACGCGGGCGAACTCGAGCACTTCGAATCCGGTGACTTCGGCCGCGAGCTCATCGCCGCGGCGGAATCCCTCGGCCTGACCGTCACCGAGGAGGAGGGCCAGTTCATGTGCTATCCGTCCGTGATCAGGCTGGACCCGGCCAGGCGTGTGGTGACTATCGACAAGAAACCGCATCGTTTCATCCGGCCCTCTGTCCTGGCCGCCCACCTGCGGGCTCAGCAAACCAGGAGCGCGCGCTTCAGGCCGGGTCCGTTCCTCGAGGCGCTCTTCGCAGCGTGGAACTACGCCCGCCACGCCGACACGAAGGGCCGAGGGCCCGCGGTGGACGTGTCCGTGGACCGCATCTACGCGGTGCTCACGGTGGCCCCAGGCAGCAAGAAGGAGTACTCACGTCAGGAGTTCGGAAGGGACCTCTTCCTTCTCGAGGGTAGTGGGGAGGCCAAGACAAAGAGCGGGGCCGAGGTCCACTTCTCCCGCTCCACCGGCGCCAAGACGGGGAGGGGCATAACCCTCGTCAAGGAGAACGGCGAACGAGTGGTCTACTCCTCGGTCTCCTTCAGGGAGCCCCGCCATGACGGCTAGGATCCCGGTGGGCGAATACGCCCGATTCCTCCGCTCCGAGTACCTGGAGTCCTTCGTCGCTTCCGGGGGATCGGCGGTCAAGGTGGCGGTGGCGCCCGATGCCGCCACGGCCGATGCCCTCGCCCAAGCCGTACGGGCGGACGCCGACTCGTTGGGATACGCAACAGTCGCCGTGGATTCGGCGTTCACCCGCGTCAACCTCATCCAACAGATCTTCTTCGCCGCGGCGGGCGGGCTCGACTGGGCGGCCCACGCCCGCACGGTGGTAGAGTCACTGGTCGAAGAAGTGTACGGGCCGGAGGCCCGCAACACACGCACCCTCGATGACGTCGCCGAGACGACGGGCATCGACCGCATACTCGTGCGCAAACGCATGGACGAGGCCCTCACCAAACGGGTCATACGCAACTACACGCTCGCCAAGGACTTCCGTCTGGCGATGGTGCAGCTCTGCCTCTCCGAGTTCCAGCCCGAGCTTTACACCGAAGCCGGGTGCTCCGCGATCCTCGAGTGGTTGC
>JAUXNU010000031.1 GCA_030682655.1 Actinomycetota bacterium
GAACGGAGTGAAGTCCGCCCAGCCCTTCTCGGCAAGCGTCTTGGTGATCGCCGCGGTCAGCGTGGTCTTGCCATGGTCGACGTGACCGATGGTGCCGACGTTCACGTGCGGCTTGGTGCGCTCGAACTTCTTCTTCGCCATCGTTAACCCACCCTAGCTCCTGGCAAGGTCGCCGCCGACCTTGCTGATGATCTCTTCCGAAACTGACTTGGGAACCTTCTCGTACGCCGAGAACTGCATGGTGTAGGCCGCGCGACCCTGCGTGCGACTGCGCAGGTCGGTCGCATAGCCAAACATCTCCGAGAGCGGTACGCGCGCACGAATGACCTGCGCGCCGCCCCTCGGCTCCATACCCTCGATGTGACCGCGCCGGCTCGAAAGGTCGCCGATCACGTCACCCATGAAATCCTCCGGCGTGTTGACCTCGACAGCCATGACCGGCTCCAGTAGCGTGGGCTGCGCCTTGCGCAGTCCCTCCTTGATAGCCATCGAGCCGGCGACCTTGAACGCCATTTCCGAGGAGTCGACGTCGTGGTACGACCCGTCGACGAGTTCGACCTTCACGTCGACGACCGGATATCCGGCGAGCACGCCGGACTGAATCGCCTCCTGGATACCCTTGTCCACGGCGGGGATGTACTCCTTGGGAATGGAACCGCCGACGATCTTGTTGTCGAACACGTAGCCATCGCCGGGCTTCTGCGGGACAACGTTGATGACGACGTGCCCGTACTGTCCGCGGCCACCTGTCTGGCGGGCGAACTTCATGTCCACGTCGTCGACTTGCTTGCCTGCGGTCTCGCGGTAGGCGACCTGTGGCTTGCCGACGTTCGCCTCGACCTTGAACTCGCGCAGAAGGCGGTCGACGATGACCTCCAGGTGCAGTTCGCCCATTCCGGCGATGATCGTCTGGCCAGTCTCGATGTCGGTGCGAACCCGGAACGTCGGGTCCTCCTCGGCGAGCTTGGCCAAGGACTGCCCCAGCTTCTCCTGGTCGACCTTCGTCTTGGGTTCGATCGCGATGTCGATAACCGGATCGGGGAACTCCATCGACTCAAGCAGCACCGGCGCATTCACGGCGCTCAGCGTGTCGCCGGTGGTCGTGTTCTTGAGACCTACAGCCGCAACGATATCGCCGGCGCTGACATCAGTGACGTCCTCGCGGTGATTCGCGTGCATCTCAAGCAGACGGCCGATGCGCTCTTTGTGACCCTTCGTCGAGTTCAGCACATAGGAGCCGGCGGGCATCGAGCCCGAGTACACCCGGAAGTAGGTCAGTTTGCCGACGTAAGGGTCGGTCATGACCTTGAACGCCAGGGCCGCGAAGGGAGCATTGTCATCGGGCGGACGCTCGACCGACTCACCGGTCTTGAGATCCTTGCCACTGATAGCCGGGATCTCGAGCGGTGAAGGCAAGAAGTCGAGAATCGCGTCGAGCAAGGCCTGAACGCCCTTGTTCTTGAACGATGCGCCGCACGTGACGGGAGTGACCGCGCAATCGATCGTCGCCCGGCGAAGCGCCGCCTTCAACTCGTCGGCAGTGATCTCTTCGTCGCCGAGGTACTTCTCCAGGAGCGTGTCGTCGTACTCGGCAGCAGCTTCGACAA
>JAUXNU010000032.1 GCA_030682655.1 Actinomycetota bacterium
AGCGCGAGAATCGCGATGACGTCGGCGAACGTCTCCGGCTTCATACGCTTGAGGAGCTGCCTCATGCCCGGCGACTCGATCTGGAACACGCCGCTCGTATCGCCGCGCTGCATCAGCGCGAACAACTCCGGGTCGTCGAGCGGGATCTGCTCGGGGTCGATACGCACGCCGTGGTTCTTCTCGATGTTGCTGATCGCCTTTGCGATGACCGTAAGGGTACGCAGGCCGAGGAAGTCCATCTTGAGCAGGCCGAGATCGGCGATGGTGTTGCCCTCGTACTGCGTGACGACGGCATCGCACTTGGTGTCGCGCTTGACCGGAGTGTAGTAGAAGAGCGGGTCGCGGCAGATCACGACACCGGCTGCATGCACACCCTCACCTCGGACGATGCCTTCGAGCGCCTTGGCCGCGTCCACGATGCGCGACGTATCGGGATTGGACTTGTAGTCCTCCTTCAGGTCCGGGTTCTGCTTGAGCGACATGTCGATCGTCGCCCCGAGCTCGTCGAGGATCATCTTGGAGATGCGGTCCGGCACACCATACGGATAGCCAAGGACACGGCCCGCGTCGCGCACGGCCGCCCGCGCCTTCATCGTGTTGAACGTGATGATCTGGGCCACGCGGTCCTGGCCGTATTTCTCTCGGACGTACTCGATGACCTCGCCACGGCGCTCGTCATCGAAGTCGATGTCGATGTCGGGCATCTCGGTGCGCTCCGGGTTGAGGAATCGCTCGAACAGCAGCCCGTTGGCGATCGGGTCGAGATTCGTGATGCCCAGCGAGTACGCGATGATCGAACCCGCCGCCGAACCACGCCCCGGACCCACTCCGATGTCGTGCGCCTTCGCCCAGGACACGAAGTCCTGGACGATCAGGAAGTAGGCCGCGAATCCCTTGTCGGCGATGACGGCCAGCTCGTGCTCGAGACGCTCCATAGCCTCCGGCGGCACAGGATCGCCGAAGCGCGCCCTGAGGCCCTCGATGCACTGCTCGCGCAGGTAGGTGTCGAGAGTGTGCTCGACCGGCACCTCGTACGCGGGCAGGAGAACCTTGCCGAACTCAAGCTCCACGTCGCAACGATCGGCGATCGCGATCGTGTTCGAGATCGCTTCGGGATAGGCCGAGAACACCTGCTCCATGTCCTCGGCGGTCTTCATGTAGAACTCCTCGCACGAGAACTTCATGCGCTTGGTGTCCTCGAGCATCGACCCGGTGCCGATGCAAAGCAGCATGTCCTGCGCGATCGCATCCTCGGGATGGATGTAGTGGATGTCGTTCGTGGCCACGAGCGGCAGGCCCATCTCCCTGCCGAGGCCTGCAATAGCCTCAATCAGCTGCGCCTGTGTCGTGCCGTTGTCCGACGTGATGCCCTGATTCTGGATCTCGAGGTAGAAGTTGCCCTCGCCGAAGATGCCCGCGTACGTCTCCGCCCAGTGCCGCGCATCGTCGGCCTGCCCGTTCTCGAACGACTTGCTCACGATGCCCGACATGCACGCGCTCGTGGCGATGAGTCCGTCGCTGTGCTTCTGCAGCAGTTCGAGGTCCACCTGGGGTTTGTAGTAGAAACCGGCGACTGCGGCGTCGCTCACGAGTGCCATGAGATTGCGGTAGCCGGTGTTGTTTCTGGCGAGCAGGAGCAAATGGTAGAGACGCGGTTTGCCGTCGCGCTTCATTCTCGAATCAGGTGTGAAGTAGATCTCACAGCCGATGACCGGCTTGATTCCCGCCTCCTTGGCGGCCTTATAGAACTCGACGGCGCCGTACATCGCACCGTGGTCGGTGATGGCAAGCGAGCCCATCTCAAGGGAGCGCGCGCGGTCCACGAGGTCCTTGACGCGAGCCGCGCCGTCAAGGAGCGAGTACTCGGAATGTGTATGCAGGTGGACGAAGCCGGTCATCGTGCTACTTCGGCGCCTCCTCATCCTCGCGCAGACGCGCGAGGACAGCGGTATAGCCGTCCGCCCCATAGTTGAGGCACTTGCTGACGCGGGAGATGGTGGTCGCGGACGCACCCGTGACTTCCTGGATGCTTGCGTAGTGCCCGCCGGCGGCGAGCATCTTTGCGACGTGAAGTCGCTGCGCCATGTCGTGGATCTCGCGAATCGTGCACAGATCCTGCAGCAGGGCGTACGCCTCATCGGTGTCGCGCAGCGCGAGAATTGCGCGGCACAACTCCTCGACCTCGTCGGTTCTCAGACGGTCATCGGCCATGACGGGGTGCGTCCCTGATCCTCTCCCAGACACAATATGATGTGTCTAGTCTAGCACGCACCCGCGACATATCGGGCCTGCGGATAGCCGAACGGCCGGTCACTCCGACAGGCGGCAGACCCTCCGTAGCGGCATCGCCGGAACCCCGCGCAACCCTGGACGTCTACTTGACGGTGTTGGTCAGCACGCCGATGCCCTCGATCTCGATCTCAACGGTGTCGCCCGACAGAATCGGACCGATACCCGACGGGGTGCCGGTGAGAACGATGTCGCCCGGAACGAGCGTCATGACGTTGCTGATGAAGGCAACCAGCTCGAACGGGTCCCAGATCATGTCGGACGTCCGCGCGGACTGGCGCACCTCGCCGTTGACCCTGCACTGGACGAGCAGGTCGCGCGGGTCGATGTCCGTGTCGACCCAGGGACCGAGCGGGCAGAAGCCGTCGAAGCTCTTGGCCCGCGTCCACTGCCCGTCGCGGCGCTGGATGTCGCGGGCGGTCACGTCGTTCGCGCACGTGTAGCCAAGGATGTTCTGGCGCACCTCCGCAACACTGGCACCATGCGTTCGCCGCCCGATCACAACGGCGAGCTCGGCCTCGTGGTCGACTCGTCCCGCGTTCTTCGGCAGCTCGATGATTCCACCCGGAGTGTTCAAGGTCGTGGGCGGCTTGAGGAAGATGACGGGCTCGTCAGGGATGGCGTGCCCCATCTCCTCGGCGTGGCCGCGATAGTTGATTCCGACACACACGATCTTGGTCGGCACGACCGGTGCGAGCAGCTCCGCGGTGCAAAGGCCTATGTTTCCCTCGGGCTCCCACGCGGCGAAGGGCTCGTCGGTGATGAGCGTCACGCTGGCATCGTCGGCAAGACCGTACCGACAATCACCGTCGCTGATCACGCGGACGACCCTCATCGTGCCCCTCCGAACCGCTTCGTTGGAACTCCCCTTGAGAGTTAAGTTCCATGAGCGGCGGGGTTCTCCTGCCGAGGATGGGACAGGCCGTAGTCGACGGAGTCGACGAGTGCCTCCCAGGAGGCCTCGATGATGTTCTCGGAAACGCCGACTGTCCCCCAACCCTTGTCGCGGTCGGAAGACTCGATGAGAACGCGAGTCACCGCGCCGGTGCCCTTCTTCTCATCGAGCACGCGCACCTTGAAGTCGGTGAGCGCGATGTGTTCGAGGTCCGGGTAGAACGCGCCGATGGCGATGCGGAGCGCTTTGTCGAGCGCGTTGACGGGACCGTTGCCCTCGGCCGTGGCGATGTATCGGTGCCCGCCGACGTGGATCTTGATGGTGGCCTCGGTCATGACCTTGCCGTCCTCGCGCTTCTCCATGAGGCAGCGGAACGACTCGAGCCTGAAGAACGACTTGTACGTGCCAAGGCGCTTCTTGAGCATGATCTCCAGCGACGCGTCTGCGGCTTCGAACGAGTAGCCTGCGTGCTCGAGCTCCTTGATGCTGTCGAGCACCTGGCCGACGGTCTCGGGGTCGGACGTCAAGTCGATGCCCATCTCCTTGGCCTTGATGGTCAGGCTCGCGCGGCCGGCCATCTCGCTCACCACCACGCGTGCGAGGTTGCCGACAGCTGTAGGATCGATGTGTTCGTACGCGGTACGCAACCGCGCGGCGGCGCTCACGTGGATGCCGCCCTTGTGCGCGAAGGCACTCGCGCCCACGTATGGCTGGTGCGGATACGGACTGAGATTCGCCGTCTCCGCAACGAAGTGGCTGACCTCGCTGAGCAGCTTCAGCTGTTCAGCGTCGATGCAGTCGTCACCCATCTTGAGCACAAGCGATGCGATGATCGCCACGAGGTCGGCGTTGCCCGCACGCTCACCATAGCCGTTCATCGTGCCCTGGACGTGCTCGCATCCTGCATCGATCGCAAGCAGGGAGTTCGCGATGGCGCATCCTGCGTCGTTGTGCGCGTGGATACCGAGCGGTGCATCGACCACGAGCTTGACGGCATTCACCGCTCGCAGGATCTCATGGGGCATGGTGCCGCCATTGGTGTCGCACAGAACGATCGCGGCGGCCCCCGCCTTGGCAGCAACCTGGCAGACCTCGATCGCGTAGCCTGCGTTGTTCGCGTAGCCGTCGAAGAAGTGCTCGGCGTCAAAGAACACGGTGCGGCCCTGCGCCTTGAGGTAGGCCACCGTGTCCGCGACCATCGCGAGGTTCTCCTCGAGCGTAGCGTGCAGCGTTTCGGTCACGTGCAGGTCCCACGCCTTGCCGAAGATGCACAGCGCCTTCGCGCCGGTGTCGAGCAGCGCACCCACCTGAGGGTCGTCTTCGACTTCGGTGTCCTTGCGACGAGTGGAACCGAACGCCGAAATCACCGCCTGCGCGAGGTTAAGGTCGCGGGCACGCACGAAGAACTCCGTGTCCTTCGGGTTGGCTCCCGGCCAGCCGCCCTCGATGTAGTGCACGCCCAGGTCGTCGAGCCGAGCACAGATGCGCAGCTTGTCCTCGACCGAGAGCGAGAGCCCCTCGCGCTGGGTGCCGTCACGCAACGTGGTGTCGTAGAGCGTAACCATTCGATCCCCCGGGACCTCTCTCCTTGGCAGATATCCCTAGACGCGGTCCAGCCACGCCTCGTAAGCAGGCTCCTTGCCAAGGACGATGCGGAAGAACGTCTCCTGCAGGTCCTTGGTGATCGGGCCCGGATCGCCGATCCGGCGGCCATCGACCGAGTTCACCGGCACTACCTCGGCGGCCGAACCGGTCATGAACATCTCGTCGGCGGTGTACAGCTCGGTGCGGACCATCGAACGCTCGACGACCTCGATACCCTTGTCGCGCGCGATCCTCATGATGGAGTCGCGGGTGATGCCTTCGAGCACGCCATCGGAGATCGGCGGAGTCGCCAGCACACCGTCGCGGATGATGAAGAGGTTCTCGCCGGTGCCCTCGCAGACCTTGCCGTCTTCGTTGAGCAAGACCGCTTCGGCGTATCCATGCTTGTTCGCCTCGATGCGGGCGAGCGAGGAGTTCAGGTAGTTCGCGGTCGCCTTGATCGCGGGAGGACTGGCGTTGATCGAGCGCTGGCGCCACGACGACACGCCGACGGCGACCCCGTGCAGAACCGCGTCCTCACCGAGGTAGGTGTCCCATGGCCACGCCGCGACCGTCACGTTCACCGGTGCAGGAAGCGGATCGAGTCCCATGACTCCGTAGCCGCGAAACGCCAGCGGACGGATGTAGCAGGACCGCAGGCCGTTCACGCGGATCGTGTCCTTCACGACCTCGACCATCTCCTCGGGAGAGTAGTCGAGATCCATGAGCAGCATGCGCGCCGACCGGTCGAATCGCTTCATGTGGTCGAGGAGCCGGAAGACCGCAGGACCGTCGGCGGTCTCGTAGCACCGGATGCCCTCGAAGATGCCGCTGCCGTAGTGCAGCGCGTGGGTAAGAACATGGACCTGGGCGGCATCCCAGTCCACAAGCGTGCCGTCCATCCAGATCTTGTCCACCTTGGGCAAAGACATCTCTCGTCCCCTTTCGTGCTCTCACGCTGTGAGGAACCAGTGTAGCGGAGGCTAGCACGATGCCCTAGTCACGACCACTCCCGGGGAGCGCGCGGGGTGATCTCGAGCTACTTCGAACACTCCCGCGGAAGCGTCAGCGTGAATTTCGAGCCGACCCCCTCCTCGCTGATGAGCGTGACTTCACCCCCGAGCATGCGCGCATACTCCCTCGAAAGGGCGAGCCCCAGACCGGTTCCCTTGAACTTGGCCCGATCCGGGAAGTCCACCTGCGTGAAGGGCTCGAACACCCGCTCCTGCATCTCGGCCGGTATGCCGGGGCCGGTATCCGAGACAGAGAACGCCACTGTGCCGGTGGGAAGCACGGCCACCTCCAGACACACCTCACCGACCTCGGTGAACTTCACGGCGTTACCCGCGAGGTTAAGCAGGATCTGCCGGAGCTTGCCGCCGTCCGAGAGAATCATGTGCTCGCCCACAAGGGAGTGGAAACGAACGTCGACACCTTTGTCCTGCGCTTCCGGCCTGACCGCCTCGGCAACCTCACTCGCGATAGCCACCGTGTCGATGCGCTCCCGCTTCAGCACAACCTTGCCGGCCTCCACCTTCGACAGGTCCAGTATGTCGTCGATGAGGCACAGGAGGTGCTTGCCTGAGCCGTTGATCATGCCGATCTGCTGTCGCTGCTCATCGGAAAGCGGTCCGGCAAGCCCCTGCAGTAGAACGCCCGAGAACCCGATCACCGAATTCAGGGGAGTCCGCAGTTCGTGGCTCATGTTCGCGAGGAAGGTACTCTTGGCCGCACTCGCCTGCTCGAGCTGTTCGTTGGTGCCGTGCAGCAGCTCGTTCAAGGACTGCAGTTCCTCGTTGACCGCGTCGAGCTCTTCGTTGGCGGCGGCAAGCTCTGCCGTGCGCAAGACGACAATGGATTCGAGTTCGTCTCGATACACGCCGAGCTCCATCTCGTCGCGGACGCGTTCGCTGATGTCAAAGATGACGCCCTCCAGCCGCGTCTCGTCCTCCGGACCACTGATGGCCTCTCCGAACTCCTCGACCCATCGGATAGTGCCGTCCTCGTGGCGGATCCTGTACTTCAGGTGGAAGGGCTTTCCCAGGTCCACCGAACTGGCGATCTCGACGCGGATTCTCTCGATATCGTCGGCACTGCAGATCTCAGAGTATGAGACCGTCCCGTCGAGGAACTCCTCACGTCTCACGCCGGTGAGTGTTTGGATCTCCTCGTTCAGGTAGTGCATCGTCCACTCAGGATCGTTCGCACACACGTACACCACACCGGGCATGTTCTCGGCGATGAGCCGGAACCGCATCTCGCTCTCCCGAAGAGATCTCTCGGCGCTCCTTCGCTCGGTGACGTCACTCCCGATGGCGAGGAACATGGGCCTGTCACCGGCCCGGCTCAACTGCAGCATGACCTCGGCAGGATAGGTGGTCCCGTCCTTTCGGCAACAGGTGATCTCGGCGACAACGGACTCGTTACCGCTCTCCTTCAGGACCGAAAGCGTCTCGCGGAAGACGTCCGGCGTGGGTTCGACGATCACATCCAGGGGAGTCATTTCGCAGAGATCACCGGTGTCGTAACCGAGGTTCAGAAGCGCCCCCTTGTTGGCGAAGAGGAACCGAAGCGTCTCGGCATCGAAAGTACAGATCTCGTTCGCGCTCTGTTCGATAACATCACGAAGCCACGCCGTCTCGCGCTCCGACTCGTACAGATCCCGGTAGAACCGCACGCGCCGGTGGCGCCAGATGAGAGCGGCGTCCACCGCGACGATCGTCGCGGTGGACGCGAACAAGGCCAGGAACAGAGAGAGTCGGCTACTGAGTCCCGCGTATGCCTCATCGCGATCGACACTCGCGACGAGAGACCACGGCGAGTCGGGCACCTGCTGCATGACGGCCACGACAGAGTCCCCGCTGTGACCGACGGCCTCCGCGAATCCCTCTTCCCCAAGGACGGCCCGGGCCACCGGCACATCCTCGTCGATAGGGATACGGTCCTCCAGGGCAGCGAGCCCCGTCCGAGTGCAGTCATTCAGGACAAGCGCGTAATCGCCCTCACGGCGAGCGATGATTGTCTGGTTGGTGGAACTCGGAAGCGGCCAAGACTCTAGGAAGGGATAGAGAAACACCTGGGGGTCTATGATCGCCACGACAGTGCCGACCACCTTGTCTTCCGAATCCGGACCGTTGACCGGCACGATCAGGGCCATGTGAGGCTTGCCCCCGGCATCCTTGTGGATGTCCACGAACGTCACGCGGTCGGAGGGGAACTCGTCCACGGTCCCCTCCACGTGCCCGGAGGATACCTCCCAGGTCTCGCCCTCAGACCTCCTCAGCCCGCCGTCCGAATCCGTCACGTAGAAGCGCACGTAGTTCGGATTTCGCCCGAGCGCCCCAAGCCACGCATCGAGTTCGGCCTGCGCGACCGCGTCCCGCTCATCCTCGAGCGCCGCCGCCAGGACCGAAGCGAACGCCGGGTTGTCGTGCAAGACCTCGAACTCGGCTACTCTGTTGGCCCTCCACTCCCTGAGACGGGAGACCTTGAGATCAGCGATGCTCGTCAGCTGCGCCTCGGCCTCTTCATACAGCTTGCGCTCCTCACTCCGGTAGACTGTGGTGCCCACGAGGGCAAGCGCGACGAGTCCGGCGACGATCAGGGATGGCAGTACGAGACCTTCGCCTTGCCTCCGCTCAGCCATTGCCATCTCCCAGTCGTCTTGCTCTTGGCTTCCGCTGCGGTGCGCGTGGCTCGGGATACGCGAAACCCGGGTGCCGCACCAAAGGTGCTGTCACACCTCTAGACTACACTACGCCAGCCGCTCCAAGACGGCATCTCCCATGGCCGATGTGCCGAGCACCCTGTCCGGCGGAATGTCCTGGCCCGCGATGTCACGCGTGCGCCACCCGTCGTCGAGCACTCTCTCGATTGCGGCAGCCAGCCCGTCGGCAGCATCGTCCATGAAGAAGCTGTAGCGCAGCATGAGCTCGACGGACAGCAGCATCGCGAGCGGGTTCGCGACCCCTTGCCCTGCGATATCCGGCGCCGAGCCGTGACTCGGTTCGTAGAGTGCCGTGCTGTCGCCGAGCGACGCACTCGCGAGCATGCCGAGCGAGCCCGCGAGCATGCTGGCCTCATCGGACAGGATGTCGCCGAACATGTTCTCGGTGACCATGACGTCGTACTGCGCGGGATTGCGAATGAGCTGCATCGCGCTATTGTCCACGAGCTGGTCGACAAGCTCCACGTCCGCGAAATCGGTTTCGTGCAGCCGATGAACGACCTCGCGCCACAGCCTGGAACTCTCGAGCACGTTGGCCTTGTCGACCGAGTGGACGCGGTTCCCGCGACCCCGTGCGGCCTCAAAGGCCACACGTGCGATGCGCTCGATCTCGAACTCGCGATACTCCATCGTGTCGTACGCCCGCATGCCCGGGCCGCCACCGACGGCTGCTCCCGGCACGTCACGCTCGCGAGCGCGGTCGCCAAAGTACAGCCCGCCGGTCAACTCGCGCACGATGAGCATGTCGACGCCCTCGAGGAACTCGGGCTTGAGGCTGCTCGCGTCGCGCAGAGCCGGGAATATCCTCACAGGCCGTAGGTTCGCGTACAGCTCGAGTGACTTGCGCATGCCAAGGAGCCCCTGCTCCGGACGAGGTTTGTCCGGGTCGGTCGTGTCCCACTTCGGCCCTCCGATAGCCGCAAGCAGCACGGCATCGGCGCGTTTGGCCACGCGAAGTGTCTCCTCAGGCAGCGGTGAGCCAGTCTCGTCTATAGCCACTCCGCCAAGGAGCGCGCGCTCGTACTCGAACGCAACACCGTGACGTGCGCCGAGAACGTCGAGCACCTTGACCGCCTCGGCCGTGATCTCGGGACCGATGCCGTCACCGGGTATGAGACATATGCGCAAGGGGCCCGTCACGTGCCCACCTTCTCCTTCACGGACTCGATGAGCCCGCCTTTCTCGATGATGTCCTTGATGAACGGCGGGAAGGGCTGTGCCCGGAAGGTCTCGCCGGTGGTCTCGTTCACGATCACGCCCTGGTCGGCGTCGACCGTGACGGTGTCACCGTCGCCGATGCCGTCGACCGCTTCGGGCGCCTCCATGATCGGCAACCCGGTGTTGATGGCGTTGCGGTAGAAGATGCGCGCGAAGCTCTTGGCGATGATGACGCTTACGCCGACCGCCTTGATCGCAATGGGTGCGTGCTCGCGGCTCGACCCGCAGCCGAAGTTCTCCTCGGCCACCAGGATGTCACCGAACTCGACTTTGGAAACGAATCCGGCGTCGAGATCCTCCATGCAGTGCTTGGCCAGCTCCTCGGGCACGCTGGTATTCAGGTAGCGGGCCGGAATAATGACGTCCGTATCGACATCGCGGCCGTACTTGTGGGCCGTACCCTGGAACTTCATGGTCGCGCTCCCTTCGGCGGTGCAACGCGGGAGTCGGCGAAGCCTCCGTCCCGCGAAGGTTGAGGAATGATTTTACTACAAGGAGCAGCAGAAATGGGGTAGGCCGCAGCGCGTTCTTCCGGCCGAGGACCGAAGAACGGGACTGCGTGTCGGGCGCCGAAAGACGTACGACGCCTTGCGGCGCCGTACGGAGTCTAATCGGAGCCGGCAGTGCCGGTCTCTGTACTCGATTCCCCAACGGGCTCCGGTGGGCGCAGAGCGTCCCACGGCTGGTCCATGAGGCTGACATCCACCCAGAAAACCTGGATGTCGCGGCCATCGATGACACCAGTGTCCTTGCCCTCGACCGTGAACCGCACCATTTCGACTTCGGGGAACTGTCCTAGGGTCATAAGAATGGCTGCGTAGGCCAGTCTCTTCTCGGCCGGTTCAGCGTCGAATGCGAGAACGTCGCCTGCCCAGTCGAGAGTCACCACGCCCGTGGATTCGTCCATCGAGAACGACAGAAGTTCTGCGGTCGTCTGCACGATCGCGATGTCACGATTGACCGTAGGAGCGGACTTGAGCATCTCTCTCACGGTCTCCTCGATGGCATTCGTCGCATCCACGCGCACCGGCTCAGAGACGAGCGAGCGTCCGGTGGAGAAGAACACGGCCGTGCTCGTGGTCTCCGTCGGCAGGTCCTTCGGATCGGGAATGCCCGGCGAACCGGAGTTGCACCCTGCAGACAGCAGCAACAGGGCAGCGCTCACGAGGGCCGCCAGGCCGATCGCGAAGCGCCTAGACATCCGAATCACCAGACCCGTCGTCGAAACCCGAGTCGTCGGCTGTCGGGGTCTCACTGGCAGCCTTGTCGTCCTCGCGAAGGCTTTCGATCATCTCGTCGTAGGACAACGTCACAAGACCAAGCTCGCGGCCGGCGGCCATTAGCGCCTCGTCATTGGCGAGAAGCACGCGCTTGCCGCGAGTGTCCGTCGCAAGGACCAGCGCTTCCGCCTCTGGCACAGCCAGGCCGAAGCGCTCGGCAACCGTCGCCGTCCGGTCCTCGGCCACCTTCTTGGGTTTCAGTTCGAGCCCACGATTCTCAGAATCCTTCGCAAGGCCGACGACGAAAGGCTCCGCGGCAAGAGCCGCGCCGATTGCCTTGGCAAGCGTTGTGCCATCGGCCTCATCGGCAGACAGACGGGTGAAGAACGCCGGGGACAGGATGTAGCGCGGCTTGCGGCGCAGGAGGAAGAGGAAGGGCAGCGGCACGAGGAGCAGCAGCCCGAGCCACGGCACCAGCGGGGCCCACGCGTTGCCGCCAAGCGACGTCGGTACAGAGAAGACCTCGACGCGGTCGTTGTACTTGTCGGCGATAACGAGCCTGCCGTCGCCGTAGTCGATGCCGTCGGGATAGTAGAACTTGCCATCGTCGTGACCGACATCGCCGATCTTCTCGATACGCTCGCCGGTCTCCGCCTCCAGGATGACGAGCTCACTGTTCAGCCCGTCAACGACGTACAGATAGCCGTTCTCGTCGATCGTTATGCTCGCAGGCAGGCCGAATATCTGGCCACTGTCCTGGGTCATGTTCTGAGTCGCACCTTCTGGAAGGGGCTGGCCGTACTGCCAGATGGGCTGGCCATCGGTACCGATAGCCTGAATGCGGTAGTTCAGCGAATCGGCAACGTAGAGGGTACCGTCCTCGCCTACAGCGACCGCCCCCGGGCGATCGAACTCGCCCGGCTGCTTGCCGCGCTTGATGTAGCCGGTCTCGAGATTGCCGTCCAGATCAGCGATGAGCACGCCGGACTCGGTGGTCACGAACAGCTGGTCGTTCGCGACGCGTGCCGACAAGGGGTACTCCTCGAGCGTTACCGCTTTGATCGGCTGGTTCTGGGCGTCGAACAACACGATCTTCTTCTTGGACTTCTCGACGACGTACGAACGCCCGTCAGGCGCTACAGCGACACCCAGGGGCTCCCAGATGTCGGTCTCACCTTCGCCGACGTTTCCGTATGTGGTGACAAAGTTGCCCTCGGCGTCAAAGACCACGATGCGCTTCTTGCCGGTGTCGGCAACGTAGATGTTGCCGTTGGGCGCAACGGCCACAGAGCTCGGCCTGCGAAGAAGATCGCCCTCGAAACCGTAGATCGAGAAGAGGAAGTTGCGGTCTTGCTCGCCCTCACCGCGCACCTGTGCCGGCTTCGACAACGTGTAGTAGAACGCCGCCACTGCGCCGAAGAGGAGGAGCAGAACGAGCGTGACAATCACGCTCTTGACCATGGAACCCGTTGAAGTGCGTGCCACTGACGTAACCTCCTCGGCTACTTGTCGCCAGGAGCGGGCGTCGAGGTGTCCTCGATGCCATAGAGCTCCTGGAGCTTCTTGAATACGTCGGGATGATCCTTCTTCAGACGGTTGAAGGACGCGAGTGCCGGTTCGTAGTTCGGCACGTACTCGAGCGCGGAAGCGTAGTCGTCCATCGCGTTCTGCCAATCCTCCATGCGTTCGTAGAGCTGGCCGCGCTCGTTGAGGAGCACGACGTTCTCGGGTCCGTTGTTCACCGCCTTGGTCATCGAGAAGAGAGCCTTCTCGTCGTTGCCGTCCTTCTCATGTGCCCGTGACAGCGCTAACCAGGCATCCTGGTAGAACCCGGCGAGCTGGCCTTCGGTCTCAACGGCCTTCGACAGGGACTTGATCGCGTCGGATGTACGTCCGAGATCTGCTTCGGCCAGACCCTTCATGTAGTAGCCGGTGGGGTCTTCGGGGTCGAGCCGCACGGCGATGTCCGCCTGCTCGAAAGCACCGGTGAGATTGCCTCTTTCGAGGTACGCAGCCGCAAGCTTGATGCGCGCGGTCGGGTCCTCAGGATTGGCTTTCACGGCCTCCTCGGCGGTGAGCAGCGCACGCTCGAGCTCGGTCGTGGGCGTTGAGGGATCGGTGGTTAGAACCCGGTACGCCACCCCGCCCAGCCCAAGGACGATGCCAACGATCAGCACGATGTTGACGATACGAAGGACCTTTGAGGTTGATATCGACATCAACTATCACCTTTCACGAACGTCGTGCGCCCCCCGAAGGGGTCGCCGTCACCTACTGCAGCACGTCGCTGCCGGCAATGATGCGGACGAGGAGCCATTTCCCTTCGAACTCCACCGCGCCGATCGTCATCTCTGTGTCCTTACCCGTGGGCTCGGAGAGTCTGGAGCCGTCGGCCGCCTGGAAGTACGAGCGGTCGATGAACCGGTACTTGATGCTTACCTCGCGCCCGTCAGGAGTCATCTCCATGACGTCCATACTCGCGTCCTCGTGTGCGCGCACCCGCTTCTTGCCGTCGGTGCGATACGAGTCGTCTTGCTTCTTGAAGTAGTCGTACTGGTCGTCGGCGAAATACTCGCGCATGCCGTCGATGTCGTCTCTCAGCCAGACATCGATACCGGCCTGCGTAGCGCGCAGTGCATCGCGCCGGATCTCACCGCGCTCGATCGGAGTGATCGTCGATGTGTCTTCGGTCGAGGGGGTCTGCTCGAGCACGGTGGTCTGTCGCGAGTCGCTGCGACATGCAGTCGTCGACAGAGCGACTCCCGCAAGGAGGCCGACAAGGACAAGCGCTGCTATCGATGGACGGTTCCTCATCACGGCTACTTATACACCTCAAGTCCCACGATCTTGACGGTTGCGGTACGCGCATCGCCAAGAGTGCCCGCATTGGCATCGAAGCTCTTGCGCGTGCCCCCGGGGACGCCGCGAACCTCGTACTTCACGAGTTCGCGCTTGTCCTCTTTCTCGTACAGCTGGATCTCGAGCGAAACAGAGGCGATGTCTTGGGCACCAAGGTTGTCAACATAGCCGGGGATGCGGGCCACACCGTAGTCGTCCTTGTAGGGGTTGCGGACGAACACGCGGGCGGTATCGTTCATCAGCTTCTCGTCGGTGATCGCCGTGGTTCCGCGAAGCTCCTTGACGGCCTCCGGCCTCACCACGAGGTAGGCGGCGCCTGCTCCGAACACGACCATCAGGGCAACGAGCACAATGTAGATTCTTCGCATGTGGCCTTTTCCTCCGTCTTGAGCGGTCTGCTGGTCTACCAGCGGATTAATCCGCTGTTAAGTCAAGCGACCACAGGTCTAACAACAAATCTCGTACCAAGAGGCCCGCATCCCTAATAGTCGAGGAGCGGGTCTGCGGGCGCCTCGTACCCGGGGGTTGCGGGCGCCAGTGGATTCGGGGCATAGCGCTCCCGGTACGACGGCGGATGACAGGAGTCGCAAAGCGTCTGCGTGTGACACGAGAAGCATGCCGCGTTGACACCGCTGCGCTGGCCCGATGCCTCGAGCCCGTGCTCCCGGACCCACACTTCTCCACCGTGCACCGTACCGAAGAGCCCGTGGCACGAGCACGCCTCATCGGCCGGCTGGAAGGGCTTGCCCTCGGCGAAGTGGCAACGCCAGCAGACATCGCGCTTCACGAACCCATCGCGAGCATGGCCGAGACCGCCGCCTCCGGGCTCGTCCGGAGACCACCCGGGGGGATGAGGCATGCGGACACCGTGGCAGCTCAGACAGGGCTTCTCGTTGTGGCAGCGATAGCACACGTCCCAGGCGCTCGAGACTTTGAGCTTGCTGTAGCCCCTGCCGGTGTCCGGGCGCAGCGCGCTGTCCTTGATGTGGCAGGTCTCGCAATCCGAGGGCGCCCGTGAGCCGTCATGGCACGTCACGCAGTAGTCCATCGATGGCTTGGACGGCTCGATCGCGACACCGGGATGGGACACGGAGTTGTGGCAGTCTCGACAGGCCGCGCCGGTCTCAAGGACATCGCTGTGGCGCATGCGAATGCCCCGCGACTCGATAACCCCGGAGCGCACCTGTCCGTGGCAGCGCAAGCAGGCACCGGAGTCAACGCTGCCCGGATCAGGCTCGGGCTCGCTCTTGGTGATCCCGTAGGTTGCGAGCCATCGCACGTAGGTGACGTTCTGCCGCACCGTTCCGAGAGCCCCTGCCGGAGTGTGGCATCGCATGCACGCGACTGCCGCATGCGCCGTCTCGCCCAGCGAGTCGCTGTATACACTCCCGCCATGACACTGGGCGCAGGTGGCCGGACGCGCCATGTAGACGTTCGCCGCGAAGACCGCAGCCAAGAGGATCAGCGGCACGGATATCCTGGCCACCCAGACCGTCGCGTCATCGCCCGTCACGACCGCGGTCTGAGCGCGATCCTGGAGAAGCGACCTCAGCTTGCCGCTTGGTGTGTTCCGCTGCGCGAGCCACAGGACCACACCGACCGTTGCCAGCACGACCGCGACGATGACCAGCAGTAGCATAAGCTGACCGGATCCGCCGCCGGCGATCAGGCCGTCTCTCAAACGCGCGATGACCTCGGACAGGCGCATCTAGCTCACCGGCCTGTCGCGTAGTTGCTCGATGTAGTCGGGCTTCAGGCCAGGGTGCGCGTGCCGCGTGTGACACTCATCGCATGAGCTCGTGGCATGACACCTGTCGCACACCTCGGAGCCATCCTCGGTCACGCTCTTGGAGTGGGCCTGGAGGAAGCCGTCCGGGTGAGGCATAGGCAGCCCGTGACAGTCGTCGCAAACACGGCCCTTGTGGCAGACCTGGCAAGACGTGCGAAGGGCCTCATCGCCTGCCACGAACTTGCCATGCGTCTTCTTGAACGTCGGCGCATGAGGAATCGCCATCTGGTGGCAGCGTACACAGTAGTCCGGACGGTGACATGCCTTGCACGTGTCAAGATCTCCCATGCCGTGCGCGCTTTCCCAGTTGGCTCCATGTGTCACGCGCCAGGGTGTGATCGCCCGATCCTCGCCCTGTCCGGGAGCTCCCGCCACATGACACGTCGCGCAACCCTCGGTCTGACCGGGGTTCGAGTTGTGACACTGGAGGCAGTCTCCCATCGTGTAGGAACCGAGAGGTGCTACGTCCTCGCGACCGTGCGCCGTGCCGGCATGACACCGGGTGCACGACCACTTTGCCTCCTCCACCTCGGCATGACTCATGCGGATTCCGGCCGTCGCCGAAACCGTGGTCAGAACGTCCACGTGGCACTCAAGGCAGACATCATTGGAGACGTAGGTTGCGATCTGGCCGCGTCCGGGAGTGACCGCGGCCGGAAGCATCGAAACGACGGAGAGCCGGCTCTCGATGAGCCCATAGACGCCCGGCTCTACATGGCATCTGTCGCAGGCCAGCGACGTGTGTTCGCTCTCCGACAGTGCGGATCGCGCCGACCCGTGGCATAGTCCGCAGTATGTCGGGCTAACCGCGGCTGCGCTCACGAGCAGTGAGACGGCGACAATCGCGAGGACGACGCCAACCACCATGTACCAGACACGGCTGGCCCGCGCGGCGCGCAACTCGGGGCCGCTCAACCCATTGGCCTCACTTGTTATCAAGATCGTCGGACCTTTCAGAACGACAGCCCTTGTTCTCCCGTGCGCTGGAACTTCTCGATGCCCTCGACTGCAGGCAGTCCCAGGTTGTGAAGGAAGTCCCGCTTGGTGGCCGGGATCTTGTCCTTGAATGCGGAGCGCACGAACACGTAGCTGGATCCCGTCGTCCACCCGGCCGCCCATGCGCCTTCGTCAGCCCTGAATCCGGCTTCGACGGTCTTCACCCCCACAAGGAGTGTCTCGGGACGGACCGTGAACTCTGCCATGCGCTCGTCGAGCTTGCTCTGGGCCTCCGCCGAGGACGGATACGTCTCAACGCGGGCGTACACCGATATCGGGACCTGGATCTCGATGTCCATGTTCAGCGTTACGTAGATAGCCTCCGCGGCCTGATTGCCCCGTCCGGGAACGGGCTGCCGGGTAATGGTCTCGTAGGAGATGATGCTCGACGGCAGCAGATCAACGGCGGCCGCGTCAACGTCGAAGTTCAGAGCCAGACCGTCCGAAACGGCTACCTGCCGGGTCGGGTTCGCAGCGAACTGCCCTGGGCGATCGCGAAGCGCGTACCAGTTCACGAGAACGGCCACCGCCAACGCAAGCAGCACCGCGACACCGAGCCATCTCAGCACTCGCCGGTCGGTGCGCAGCGGATCACGGGGGGACTCAGGTGTGGCGGCCGTGGATCGCGCCGGTTCTGGCTGTACTGTCTCGTCCTGCATCTGAAGGTCTCCGAAGATCACTGTCCATCTCGCTCATCTTATAGCAAGGGACGTTCCACCTCGCCAGGGCACACAAACCCCACATAACCTGCTGTTATGGACCCGAAGAAGATGAGGCAGAGCCCCTCCGGAGAGGGACCCTGCCTCGTTTGAGCCAGAAGCTCACTCGATCAAGACTAGTGGTTGACGCCGATGCCGGGGTGGCAGCGGAGGCAGACCTGGTCGAGGGTCGTGGGGGTGATGGTCGCCGCGTTGTACCGCGGGGTCCAGCCACCGGTCGCGCTAGTGTTGCTGACGTTGTACGAACCCAGCAGCTTGATGTCGGTAGCGGCACCAGAGTGCGGGAAGTCGAGCTTCTCGGCGTATGTCGAGGTGCGCTCCTGGTAGTAGTCCGACGTGCCGTAGTGGCACTGCGTGCAGGACTCACGACCAACGTACATGGCGGCGCGACGTGCAACGCCACCGATGGTCGAGGAGGTCGGGTCGCTTGCTGCAGCGAGGCCCATCTGCGGTGCAAGGTTGTTGCGGTGGCAGCTGTAGCACTGGCCCGGACCGGTGTAGGCACCATAGAACGGAGCCGGGTGGGTGCGCTCGGTGTGAGCCTTGAAGCCGAGTTCGGGATCCGTGAGCGGCTCCCATCCACCGATGTTGAGGTTGTGGCAGTCGGCGCACCACC
Organism: Actinomycetota bacterium; assembly: GCA_030682655.1. Classification (NCBI taxonomy): domain Bacteria; kingdom Bacillati; phylum Actinomycetota; species Actinomycetota bacterium. The sequence continues at coordinate 17,913 of JAUXNU010000032.1, forward strand.
AGGACACGGCCATGGTGTTGACCTTGTTCGGGTAGCGGTAGATGCCGGTGTCCGCGCCAGAACCCTCGGCGTGGATGTCCTGAGCGATCCATACCGGCTGAGAGCGGGTAACGCCGTTCTCCACATAGGTCTTCTCGCCGGACTCCTCCTGGCTGAAGTTCACGCCCGAAGTGGCACTGTCTTCGATGGCCTTCACGACCTGGTTGGCGCCCCAGTACTCGGTGGGATCGCTAGCGCTCGTGAAGTACGGGTTGCCGATGACCGTCGCGGAAGGCGAACGGCGGAGCAGCTTGTAGCCGTCCGGATCGAACGCGCCATCGACGGCCGTGGCGTAGGTAGCACTCGTGAACGTGCCGAAGACGCGCGGACGCCATACTTCGTTGACGGCGTTGTGCGGCTGGTGGCAGCTCATGCAGCGAAGGGCCAGCGGACCGATCCGCTGGTAGCCATTACGAGAGGAAGAGTTGACCCCACCTGCGAAGCCGGCAGGAGCGTTGAAGGACACCGCGGCCTGGCCGTGGTGACGGGCGAAGCGGAACATCTCGTTCTTCTCGGAGTCGTAACCACGAACGTGGATCGTCTCGGTGACGGGGTCGCCGTTAGCGTCCGTCGTCGAGAGCACTACCGCCTGAGCCTCCTGAAGGATTGTCGAATCCGGGATCTGCGCCTGGGCGCCGATCGTGTGACCGTTCATGGTGTAGATGCCATCAACGTTCAGGTCGTAGACAATCTTCGTTGAGTGAGCGGAGCCGATGTGGCAGTACGAGCATGCGTCGTCCTGGCTATCGGCGCGGAGCAGATAGTACGCACCCTCTGCCCGGTGAACGGCGTGACACACCTTGCACTTGTTGGTCGTGGTGTTGTATCCGCCGTGCGGGTTGACCGAGTACGTGGTCTCGCCAGAGTTGTCGAACGCGGCATAACCGCCTTCATACTTGGCGCCAGCGTCATGCAGGTCCTGGTAGCTCCAGGCAGAAGCACCAGTGGCCGGGTCGATGACGCTCGGTGCGACTGCGAAAGCCGTCGCGGCGAACGCAAAGACAAACGTAGCGACAAGGCCGATCAAGAGAGCCTTCTTCACGTCTCTACCTCCTTTGTGAGTTCTGTTTGCGATTATGAGTGACATGTCTGTGCACCTCCTTCCTTGTCACGGAGACCTGCGACTACTTGCGTTTCGTCCCCGGTGGGTCGCTCTTCGCAGAATCTCCACAACCCTTTAAGCAAGATTCAGGCCCAACGTGCGGCGATGTGAAAGAAATCTCAATCTTCTTTGGGTTTCTTAACACCGGCGCACAAGAAAGACCGGGGCGCCGTGCTCCGGTCCGGTCTTCTCGCGTCGATTCTTGCAGCGTATTAACCTGCGCGAAGTGTTCCCCTACGGCAGATCGGATGGAAGCGCGATGTGCCCCGCCACCGCCGTTGCAGCGGCCACAGCGGGTGATGCGAGATAGACCTCGCTCGTGGGATCGCCCATGCGGCCGACGAAGTTGCGATTGGTCGTAGCGACCGCGCGTTCGCCCGCCGCGAGGATGCCCATGTGCCCGCCGAGGCATGGACCGCAGGTGGGCGTGGAGATCGCCGCGCCCGCGTCAAGGAAGATGTCAAACAGCCCCTCGTGCATCGCCTCGCGATAGATGCTCTGGGTCGCGGGGATCACGATCAGGCGCACGCCCTCGTGGACGCGGCGACCCTTGAGAACCTCCGCAGCCACACGCAGGTCCTCCAACCGGCCGTTCGTGCAAGATCCGATGACGACCTGGTCGACGGTGATGTCGCGGGCGTCTTCGGCAGGTCTGGTGTTCGACGGCAGATGCGGGAAGGCCACGGTGGGCTTGATGCTGGCAGCGTCGATCTCGAAGACCTGCGCATAGACCGCGTCGGGATCGGACTGGTGGACCTCCCACTGGCGCTGCGCTCGCACCCCGACGTAGTCGGCGGTCACGCCATCGAAGGCGATGATGCCGCTCTTGCCGCCGGCCTCTATGGCCATGTTGCAGATGGTCATGCGGCCGTCCATGTCGAGCGCGCGGATCGTGTCGCCCGTGAACTCCATGGCCTGGTACAGCGCTCCGTCCACACCGATCATGCCGATGATGTGCAGGATGATGTCCTTGGCGGAGACCCAGGGCCCGAGCTCGCCGTTGATCTCGAACTTGAGAGACGCGGGCACCTTGAACCAGGCTTCGCCGGTCGCCATGCCGGCGGCGGCATCGGTCGAGCCCACACCCGTACCGAACGCGCCGAGTGCGCCGTAGGTGCACGTGTGCGAGTCCGCGCCGATGATGACGTCACCGGAGACGACGACACCCTGCTCGGGCAGCAGCGCATGCTCCACACCCATGCAGCCGACCTCCCAGTAGTGCGTGATGTCCTGCTCGCGGGCGAAGTCGCGCATCATCTTGGCCTGTTCGGCGCTCTTGATGTCCTTGTTCGGCGTGTAGTGATCTGGCACGAGCGCGACACGCGATGCGTCCCAGACCTTGTCGACGCCGATCTTGCGGAACTCCTTGATGGCGATAGGCGCGGTGACGTCATTTGCGAGCACGATATCGAGCCGGCAGTTGATGAGCTGGCCGGGCTCGACCTCGTCCAGCCCGGCGTGCGCGGCCAGGATCTTCTCGGTGATCGTCATAGGTCGAGGCATCTGCGCGACTCCTTATGTGCTGACCGCCCATGCGTTGTCGCAAGGCCGGGACGCGAACCTGACTTACAGCTCTTCGGCAACGGTCTTCGTCTGGCTGACGAGCAGCCGGTTCAGTGCGTTGGTGTAGGCCTTCGCCGAGGCGACGATGATGTCCGAGTGCGCGCCCCGACCGGTGAACACGCGGTCATCGCCGCTCCGCACCCGAATGGTGACTTCGCCGAGGGCATCGATGCCACGGGTGACGGCCTTGACCGAGAACTCCGTGAGATCGTTGTCCACATCGATCATTCGGTTGATGGCCTTGTAGACCGCGTCGACGGGACCGGTGCCGTGACTCGAGTCGACGAGGTGGTTGCCGTCGCGGTCCACGAGCTCGACGGTCGCGGTCGGAATGCCCGGCTCACCGCACATCACGTGCACCGTCTCGAGGTGATAGATCTCGCGCAACGTGCGCTCCTGCTCGCCCACGAGCGCCTCGAGGTCCTCGTCGTAGACCTCCTTCTTCTTGTCGGCCAGCTCCAGAAATGCCTCGTAGACCGGCTCGAACTCGGCGTCGGCCAGCACGAAACCGAGCTCCTCCAGCCGGTGACGCAGCGCATGGCGACCGCTACGTGCAGAGAGCACGATGCTCGAGCCCCCGACCCCTACGTCGGCCGGGTCGATGATCTCGTAGGTCGAACGCTCCTTGAGCACGCCGTCCTGATGGATTCCCGAGGAGTGAGCGAACGCGTTCGCGCCCACGATCGCCTTGTTCGGCTGGACGTTGATGCCGGTGATGCTGGATACGAGCCGCGAGGTCCGCATGATCTCGCGAGTGTTGACACCTACGTCGACCCCGAAGATGTCGCGGCGCTGGTGCAGCGCCATGACGACTTCTTCCATGGCCGTGTTGCCCGCGCGCTCGCCGAGCCCGTTGACGGTGCACTCGATCTGCCGCGCACCTGCAAGTACACCCGCGAGCGCGTTCGCTGTCGCCATCCCGAGGTCGTTGTGGCAGTGCACCGAGACGGTCACGTTCTCGATTCCGTCCACATGCTCTACGAGTCCGGAGATCAGCGCGCCGAAGCGCTCCGGATACGCGTAGCCGGTCGTGTCCGGAATGTTCACCACCGTCGCACCGGCGGCGATGACCGCCTGGATCATGCGGTGCAGGAACTCCGGCTCTGCGCGCCCAGCGTCCTCGGCATAGAACTCGACGTCCTCGACGAACGTACGCGCGAGGCGAACCGCGGCGACTCCGCGCTCTAGCGCCTCGTCGCCACTGATGCGCAACTTGTCGCGCAGGTGCGACTCGGACACGCCGATGCCCGTGTGGATGCGCGGGCGAGCGGCGGTCTTGAGCGCGCTGGCTGCGCTTTCGATGTCGGCGGGAATCGCTCGCGAGAGAGCGCATACCACGCACGCGTCGCCGACCTCGGTGCCGATGCGAGAAACGCTCTCGAAGTCGCCAGGGCTCGATATCGGGAAGCCCGCTTCGATCACGTCAACGCCCAGGCGCACGAGCTGCCGCGCGATCTCGAGCTTCTCATCGGTGTTCATCGAGGCGCCCGGCGACTGCTCGCCGTCTCGCAACGTCGTATCGAATATGTAGACCCTGTCAGTGCTCACCGTCGTGTCTCCTCACCCGAAGTCGCCTCGTGGCCTCCCGCTAGTGCGGGACCACGCCATCGCGAGAACGAGGGACCTATAGCTCGACACTCCACGCGTCGTTGATGCCCGCTTCGCCTACGATCTGCTCGAGCAACTCCGCAGGGACAGGCGTGTCGATGTTGATGCCCATGAGCGCCTCGCCTCCGACCGTCGTGCGGCCGACCTGCATCGACGCGATGTTGATTTCGTGTGCGCCAAGGAGCGTGCCGACCTTGCCGATCATGCCGGGACGGTCATCGTAGATGAAGAACGCCATGAACTGGCTCGGCGTCATGTCGATGTCGTGTTGGTAGAGCGAGACAAGCCGTGGCTCGTCACGCTTGCCCACGAGCGTGGCCCCGGCGGCTACGGGACCGGTGGGAGTCGCGGACTTCACGGTGATGAGTGAGACGTAGTCGTGCGTCTCCGCCCGCTTGGTCTCGCTGACCTGGATACCGCGCTGCTCGGCGTAGTAGTCGGCGTTGACGAAGTTTATCGACTCGGCGCTGGCGACCGTGAGAAGCCCTTTCAGGACCGCCGTCTTCAGAATCCGCGTGTCCACCTCAGCGAGCCCGCCGATGAAGCTGATGTTGAGCGACTCGATCCCGCCGCGAGCCGTCTGTGCCATCAGTTTGCCCAGGTTCTCGGCGAGCTGGATGTAGGGCCCGACCTTCTCGTACACGTCGGGAGCGACCGGGGCGATGTTGACCGCCGTGGGCACCATCTCGCCTCGCAACCCTGCCGCGACGAAGTCGGCGATCTGCTCACCGGCCCGATCCTGCGCCTCTTCGGTTGACGCTCCGAGGTGCGGTGTCAGCACGACGTTGGGAAACTCGATGAGCGGCGAATCCGTGCATGGCTCGACCTCGAAGACGTCGATGCCCGCCGAGGCGACCTTCCCGCTACGCAACGCGTCGGCGAGTGCTTCCATCTGGTATATGCCGCCACGGGCAGTGTTGATGAGGCGAACGCCGTCCTTCATCTTGGCGAACTGCTCCGCGCCGAACATCCCGATGGTCTCCTTGGTCTTGGGAAGATGCACCGTGATGAAGTCGGCGAGCGGCAGGAGGTCATCAACGCTGCCGTACAGCTCAACGCCCATAGCAGCCGCCCTGTCGGGCGTGATGTAGGGGTCGAAGCCGACGATCTTCATGCCGAGTCCTCGTGCACGCTCCACGACAAGCGACCCGATGCGCCCCAGACCGAACACGGCGAGCGTCTTCTCGTAGACCTCGGTGCCGGTGAACTTGGAACGCTCCCACTTGCCCTCCTTCATGGAGGCATTCGCCTGCGGGATGCTGCGCGCCTGCGCCAGCATGAGAGCGATCGTCTGCTCCGCGGCCGACACGATGTTCGACGTCGGCGCGTTGCAGACGATGATGCCGCGCTCGGTGGCAGCCTGGACGTCGACGTTGTCGACACCAACGCCCGCGCGGCCGATGATCTTGAGGTTCACGCCAGCCTCGATGACCTCGCGAGTGGCCTTGGTGGCCGACCGCACGATCAACGCGTCGTAGACCCCAATCTCCGCGACCAGCTGCTCGGGAGTGAGGTCCGTCTTGACGTCGACCTCGAACTCCCCTTTGAGCATCTCGATACCGGATGCGGCGATCTTCTCTGCAACCAGGACCTTCATGTGCTACCCCCTCGTTCTCATGAAGACGGACTCGGCAGCCTTGATGCCGGCAGCCGGCTCGAAACCATATCCCAGCTCAGCCAGGGTCATCTCGAGCGCCGCGAGCGTTGTGATGATGTCGAACGGGCCGAAGTAGCCCAGGTGACCGATGCGGAAGATGCGTCCGGCGTAATCGTCCTGCCCGCCCGCGATCGTCACCCCATGCTTGTCCTTCATGATCTTCACGATGGCCTTGCCGTCGACACCCTCGGGCACCCACACCGGCGTCACCGCGCTGCCGCGACCCTCCGGCGGGGCGAAGAGCGTCAGCCCGAGCGCTTCGCAGCCCTTGCGAGTCGCCTCGGCCAGCATGCTGTGGCGTGCGATAGTGTTCTCGATGCCTTCCTCGCGGATCATCTTCAGCGACTCGTTCAGGCCGATGATGAGCGAGACTGCGGGCGTGAACGGCGTAGTGTCCTTGGCCAAGGACTTCTTGTAGCGACCCCAATCGAAGTAGAACTTCGGCAGCGTGGAACGGTTGTACGCTTCCCACGCCTTCTGCGAGACAGTGACGGCGGCCAGACCCGGCGGAAGCATGAGCCCCTTCTGGGAACCGGTCATCACCACGTCGAGCCCCCACTCATCGGTCTTGCAGTCAACCGCGCCGATGCCGGTGATCGAGTCGATGATGAGAACGCACTCGGGATAGGCGCGCACGATCTGGCCTATGGCCTTCACGTCGCTCAGGACTCCTGAAGAAGTCTCCGACTGCGTCACGATCACGCCGCGTACGCCGGGGTTCGCTTCGAGCTGAGCCTTCACGTCAGCGGGGTTCACGACCTGGGTCCACTCGTACTGCAGGTCGATGACATTGAGCCCGTAGGCGTCCGAAAGCTGCTTCATGCGGTCGCCGAACTTGCCGTTGCGCGTCACGATGACCGTGTCACCGGCGCAGAAGCAGTTCGCGATCGCTGACTCCATGACACCGGTACCCGAGCATGCCATGACGAGCACGTCGCCGGCTGTTTGGAACACGTACTGCAGACCCGCGACCGCTTCCATGAGCGTGGCGGAGAAGTCCGGTGTCCTGTGGTGGATCATTGGCCGTGCCTGCGCAAGCAGGACCTCGGCGGGGACCGGCGTCGGCCCCGGTGTCATAAGGTACTTCTTCTGCATCGTGCTCTCTCCCTGTTCACGATTCCTGCGCCGCCGTCCGGCTCCGGCGGCTCATGTCCTCACTCGCCGGGTCGCTAGTCCTTCTTGAGCCAGGCGAACATGTTGCGCAGCTCGCCACCGACGTCCTCGATGAGGTGCTCGGCACCGATGCGACGCGTCGCCTTGAAATGCGGCGATCCGGCCTTGTTCTCGAGGATGAAGTCGCGTGCGAACGAGCCGTTCTGGATCTCCCAGAGGGCCTGCGCCATCGCCTCGCGGGTATCGTCGGTCACGATCTTCGGACCTGTGACATACGCCCCGTACTCGGCCGTGTTGCTGATCGAGTCGAACATCTTGGCCATGCCGCCCTCGTACATGAGGTCGACGATGAGCTTGACCTCGTGCATACACTCGAAGTACGCGATCTCAGGCTGGTAGCCAGCCTCGACGAGCGTCTCAAAGCCGGCCTTCACGAGCTCGGTGAGCCCACCGCACAGCACGACCTGCTCGCCAAAGAGGTCGGTCTCGGTCTCCTCGGCGAAGGTGGTCTCGATGACGCCTGCACGCGCGCCACCGATGCCAAGCGCCCAGGCGAGAGCGATCTCGCGCGCGGAGCCGGAGGCGTCACGGTAGACGGCGATGAGGCACGGGACGCCGGAGCCCTCGGTGTAGACGCGGCGGACCATGTGGCCGGGGCCCTTCGGCGCGATCATGATCACGTCGACGCCTTCCGGCGGGTCGATCTGGTCGAAGTGGATGTTGAAGCCGTGGGCGAAGGCGAGGACCTTGCCCGCGCTCATCGACTCGTGGATCTCGCTGTAGTAGATGTGGGCCTGCAGCTCATCGGGAGCAAGGATCATAACGATGTCGGCCTCGGCAGCGGCCTCCCGGACCGTCATCACCTTGAGGCCGTCTTCCTTGACCTTGTCCCAGCTCTTCGAGTCAGCTCGCAGACCGACACGCACGTCGCAACCGGAGTCGTGCAGGTTGAGCGAGTGAGCGTGACCCTGCGAACCGTAGCCGATGACTGCGATCTTGCGGTCCTTGATGAGCGACAGGTCGCAGTCGCTCTCGTAGTACATGGTGGCCATGTCTCCTCCTAGCTTTCCTTCGAGCCCCTCGCGAGGGCGATCTTGCCGGTCCTGGCCAGTTCCTTGATGCCGTACGCGCGCAGCAGGTCTTCCATCGCTGTGAGCTTGTCTCCGGAGCCGGTAGCTTCGATCGTGAGGCAGTTCTTGCCGACGTCGACGATCTTGGCCCGGAACAGGTTCGCGATCTCGATGACCTCATGGCGGCGATCGGGCGGTGCGTTGACCTTGTAGAGCACGAGCTCGCGGTCGATCATCTCGCCCGGGTCGAGGTCCTGGATCTTGATCACGTTGATGAGCTTGTGCAGCTGCTTCGTGATCTGTTCGATCGGCGTGTCCTCGGCGCTGACCACGACCGTTATGCGCGACAGCGTCGGGTCCTCGGTGATACCGACCGCCAAGGAGTCGATGTTGAAGCCGCGGCGGGCGAACAGCGACGTGACGCGCGTGAGCACGCCGGGCTTGTTCTCAACGAGCACTGAGAGTGTGTGCTTCATTTACTCCCACACCTCCTCAAGCAGCTCGTCGTCGAGCATCTCGGATACCGATCCGCCTGGGATGCCGCCCAGCATCTCGTCGATCGAGCCACCGGGAGCGACCATCGGGTAGACGCACTCCTCCTCGGCCACGCGGCAGTCCACGATGGCCGGGCCATCGAACTCGAAGGCGGCTTTGAGCACGTCGTCGAGCTCGGCGGGATCCTTCACCCGCGCGCCGAAGCACCCGTAGGCCTCGGCGAGCTTCACGAAGTCCGGCACGTCCCGGTCGAGCACGGAGCTCGCGTACCGGCGCTCGTAGAACAGCTCCTGCCACTGGCGGACCATGCCGAGGTAGCCGTTGTTCAGGATGACGTTCTTGACGTGAAGTCCATTCAGTTTGGCCGTGGCCAGCTCCTGGATGTTCATCTGGATCGAACCGTCGCCGGCCACGTTGACCACGAGCGCGTCGGGGCGGCCGAGCTGGGCGCCGAGGGCTGCGGGGAAGCCGAAGCCCATCGTGCCGAGACCTCCCGAGGAGACCCATGTGCGCGGCTTGCGCAGCGTGTAGAACTGGCACGCCCACATCTGGTTCTGGCCGACCTCGGTGGTGAGCACGGTGTCGCGGTCCTTCGTGAGCTCGCTGATCCGCTGCACGACGTATTGCGGCATCAGATCGCCGCTCTCCGTCGAATAGTGCAGCGGGAAGCGTTTGCGCCAGTCGTCGATCGCCCGCATCCACGCATCGGTGCGCGGCTCCGAGCCCATCTTGCGCAGCTCGGCGACAATCGCCGCAACGATGTGCTTCGCATCGCCCACGATCGGCACGTCCGCGAGCTTGTTCTTGCCGATCTCGGCCGGGTCGATATCGACGTGGAAGACCTTGGCCTTGCTCGCGAATGTCGAGAGCTTGCCGGTCACACGGTCGTCGAAGCGCACGCCAACGGCGATGAGCAGGTCGGTCTCGGTGATCGAGTATTTCGTGTACTTGGCGCCGTGCATGCCGGGCATGCCGATCCAGAGGTGATGGTCCTCGGGGAAGCAGCCCTTGCCCATCATCGTCGTGGTGACGGGGAGCTGCATGAGCTCGGCGAGCTCCTTGATGTCGGCCGAGGCGCCCGCCGCGATCACGCCGCCACCGACGTAGAGCAGCGGCTTGCGGGCCTTGGCGATCATGTTCGCGGCCTGCTTGATCTGCTTGGCATGGCCCTTGAAGGTCGGCTTGTAGCCAGGCAGGTTCACGGAATCCGGGTAAACGAAGTCGAGCTCGCCCTTCGTGATATCGACGGGCAAGTCGATGAGCACCGGGCCGGGCCGGCCCGTGCCTGCGATGTGGAACGCTTCCTTGATGACCTCGGGGATGTCCGCCGGGTCCTTCACAAGGTAGTTGTGCTTCGTGATGGGCAGTGTGATCCCGGTGATGTCGGACTCCTGGAACGCATCCGTGCCAATGACGTGGGTCGCGACCTGGGCGGTCATCACGACGAGCGGGATCGAGTCCATGTAGGCGTTCGCGATGCCCGTGACGGTGTTGGTGGCACCCGGGCCGCTCGTGGTGAGCGCGACGCCCACCTTGCCGGTGACGCGAGCGTAGCCGTCCGCGGCGTGCACGGCGGCTTGCTCATGTCGGGGAAGCACCGTGTGGATCTGCTTGGAGTCGTACAGTGCGTCGAAGATCGGCAGCGCGACTCCGCCGGGATAGCCCATGACGACTTCGACGCCCTCTGCCTCCAACGAGCGCACAAGCGCTTCGGCTCCGGTCATTCTCTCACTCATGAAACCACCGCCCCTTTGTCCGCGCTCGAGACGAACCGTGCGTAGCGCGCCATGTAGCCGGTTGTGATGCGCGGTTCGTGAGCCGTCCACGCCTCACGGCGTGCGGCGAGTTCCGCGTCCGAGACTTCAAGCTGGATAGTCCCGGCGTCGATGTCGATCGATACACGGTCGCCTTCGTGCACGAGCGCGATCGGCCCGCCGCTCGCGGCCTCCGGGCTGATGTGTCCGATCGAGGCGCCGCTCGTGGCGCCGCTGAAGCGCCCGTCGGTGATGAGCGCGACCGCATTGCCAAGGCCGATGCCCTTGATGGCGCTCGTCGGCGTGAGCATCTCCGGCATACCGGGGCCGCCCTTCGGGCCTTCGTAGCGGATCACGACGACGTCGCCCGCTTCGATCTTCCCGCCAAGGATTGCCGTCACCGCATCGTCCTCGCAGTCGAACACCCGCGCTGGTCCGCCGTGCTGGCGCATCTCTGCCGACACCGCGGAGCGCTTCACGACCGCGCCATCGGGCGCCAGGTTGCCGCGCAGCACGGCGAGACCGCCGATGGCCGCATAGGCATCGGCCACAGGACGCACCATTGCAGTGTCGGTGTTTCGCGCACCGTCAGCGATCTCGCCCATGGTGCGGCCATCGACGGTCAGCGCTTCGCGCTTGACCAGCCCGGCCGCGTCGAGCTCGTGCATGATCGCGGGGATACCGCCCGCGGCGTAGAGGTCCTGCATGTGGTAGTCGGATGACGGCGAGACACGCACCAGATTGGGTGTAACATCGCTTATCGCGGCCCAATCATCGAGGGTGATGTCCGCGCCAGCCTCGTGGGCGATGGCGATCAGGTGCAGCACCGTGTTTGTGGAGCCGCCGAAGGCCATGTCGAGCGTCATCGCGTTGCGGATGGCGTCGGGCGTCATGATCTGCCGCGCGGTCACCCCGGCCTCCAGCAACTCCATGATGGCAGCGCCCGCGCGCTTCGCAAGCCGAATGCGCTCCGAGTAGACCGCGGGGATCGTCCCGTTGCCGGGAAGTCCCAGGCCGATCGCCTCGGTCAAACAGTTCATCGAGTTGGCTGTGAAGAGTCCCGCGCAGCTGCCGCAGGTCGGGCAGGCGGCGTCCTCCAGCTCGCGGAGATCGGCCTCGTCCATCTTCCCGGCGCTGACCTCGCCGACCGCTTTGAACACGGTGTCGAGGTCGACGTCCTTGCCGTGGAAGCGGCCGGCGAGCATCGGGCCGCCGGACACGACGACGGTCGGGATGTCGAGCCGGGCGGCTGCCATGAGCATGCCGGGGATGATCTTGTCGCAGTTGGGGATCATGACCATCGCGTCGAAGGCGTGCGCCTGGATGGCGAGTTCGACGCTATCTGCGATGACCTCGCGCGACGCGAGCGAGTAGCGCATGCCCGCGTGGTTCATGGCGATGCCGTCGCAGATGCCGATGGTCGCGAATTCGAGGGGGGTCCCGCCAGCCATGTAGATGCCGGCTTTGACCGCGTCGGCGATCTTGTCGAGCATCAGGTGGCCGGGAATGATGTCGTTGACCGAGTTGACGACGGCGACTATGGGCCGCGAGATCTCCTCGTCGGTGAGCCCGTTGGCCTTGAGCAGGCTGCGGTGGGGCGCCTTGGACACCCCTGCCTTCATGTGCTCGCTTCTCAGCATCATCCACCTTCCCTCATAGGTGGCCCCCGATGGTGCCGCACGAGCCGCGCTTCCCGACCGGTCAACCGGCCGAGGGTGGTGCGAGGTTGGACGAAAAAGAACCGCGGACACGTGCGTCGTCCCTCGCCGGGACGAGAGCACTGCTCCCGCGGTACCACCCCGCTTGACCTGCGTTTCCTTGGAATCCATCTGCCCCAAGAACCGCAGATCCACTCGTACGGCAGGTAACGGATGCCACCGACCCGGCCTACTTGCCGTGACTCCCTGCGAAGGTCATCCGCGTGAGTGAAGTCGTCACTGCGTTCTTCCGGGTGGCTCGGGGGACAGTTTCGAGACGTCCTGCGTCGGGTTTCCACCTTCTCCCGACTCTCTGAAGCGAGGATTGGCCTCTACTTCTCCCCTTCAACGCCATTCGCGTTCTCAGTTGTAGGACGGGAGTATACGCCACCCGACCTCGGGCAACAACAGCAGAAACTGAACGGAGCGCGTCGGGCCACGGCAACTGTCGGCCGCCGACCGCCACTCTGCTACGACAGGATCTCCAAACCAGCGACCACACCTGTGCGCCGCTCAATCATCATCCCGAGTCAGCCGCTTCGGCTCGCTACCGCCGCAGGTCAAGGTGAACATGGACGGGCTGTCGTTCTCGTCGGGCGCGACATACGACAGTGACGGTCGCGCGACTCATCCGACCATCGTGTCACCACAGAACCAATTGGTTGGGAAGGACGATCTCATGCAGTCCCCTGGCCGTGGGATCCATCACGGTCAGTCCAATGTTTGCGTCGGTGGCTGTGTACTCGGCGATCCCATGCGCGCAGTGTTCGAGCTGCACGCCTCATCACCAGGGGTGACCAAGAGCAACCCTCGGATTCGAATACTGACTTGAGCACAGTCTCACAATCTCGGTAGCTCGAGGCACGCTTCGCCGAGACGGCTTTGATTGCCTGTCGGGCGATTCGCGGATAGAGGACAGCGGCCCGCCGCTCGTCGAGCAGACACGGATTGAGGCGCATCAAATCGGCCTCAAGACTGACTCCGAGTTCAGGTTCACCGCTTCTCAGCGACCAAGGCGCCGACAGATAGTCGACAACGACATATCGCAGTATCCCGGCGGCGCACATGACCACAAGTCCGAGCAGGCACCAGATGGCGTCGAGAAGACGGGTCATCGGCAGGTCCGTACATACGTGTAGGTCTTCACGGCACTGACGACTTGCTTGTCTGTCGCAATGCGCCGGGTGAACTGAAAGGTGCAGCGGTATCCAGAGTTGGTGAACAGCTTGCGCGTCTCCCAACCCGAAACCTTAAGATACGTTGCCTTCATCGTCGTCTCACGGTAGAGCATCAGCCCAACGTGAGCCTTTCGTGCCTTCCATCCGGTTAGGTGCTTGCAGTACGCGTCCGAGACTCTGGCGAATGTACGGTCGACAACGCCAACCCACGACAGGGCCGTGCCCACCTTGTTGATGAGTCCTCTCGCCGCCCTTGTCACGGCAGTCGCTTGAACACGAGTGGCGCAGTATCCCCAGAGACGGCTACTTGCCGCCGAAGCCGCGTACTGAGTGGCCATTGCATATAGCACCTGCCTCAGCACCCAGGAATGGATCTTGTAGGAAGGAATCCACCTCGCCCACAATGCCTGGGTGTACTCCCCGCTCGGATCCACCTTCCCCACCGGCTCGCCCGCGCAGTACTGGTACGCGCTCTCCTCGCGATCGGCCCGTGCCGGGTCCTTGGAGATGAACTGCATGGTAGCAGGGTCGTAGTAGCGCTGCGAGAGGTAGTAGAGCCCCGAGTGCTCGTCGAAGGCGTAGCTCGCGTAGCGCAGCGGCTGGCGCGAGATCGCGGTCGCCTCCGGACCGTTGGAACCCCTCTCCCCTTGCCGGGCACGCGTGCCCGGCACTTCGCACGAAGCTCCGATGGCCCCCGGCCCCCAGGACGGGAACGCCGCCGGAACGGTCTCCGAGGTCGAGTCTCGCAGCGGACCCCCCGGAGGCAAGCGCAGGTTTCTTGATCCTTGGTGGTCTGACCTGCATGAGGGCGCGAAATGGGCGTGCGCACCATGCGTCCGAGTGAGCAAGCTAGCGATCGTAGCCCCCGGCCCGCCACTCCTCGAGTCGTCGCCGCGCGTTGAGGTCCGCCCGCCCAAGGTCGAACGCCGTCGGGTCGAACGGCCCGCCGTACCAGTGCCGGAACCCCTCCGGGTCCTTGGCGCGTGGATTCTTCATCGCGGCGAGAAACCCCGCATACCCCGACGTGCCCCCCACGTCTTCCGGCGGGCAGGCGTTGGCGCCTGCAATGCAGCGGGGATAGTCGGTCTCGTCGGCAGGTTCGCCGATGTTCTCGACTATCACGTCGTGCCGCCAGCCATCCCCGAAGTCGTATTCGTACTTGAACCGCTTCACACCTTGATCGAGGATCTCGTAGAGCATGACGGACTCCTCGTCCTCGTCCTCCTCACCGGGGAATCCGAAGTCGTCGGGATACCCGATCGATCTCTCGCCGACGGTGAATCGATGCAGGTGGCACTCCTCCCACCCCATGACCGCATTGATGACGGAATGTAGCTCGCCCATAGTCACGTCATCCCAGACTTCGACTCGACGCCAGACTGCAGGTCGCACGTCTCGCAACGTGATCTTGAGCCGGACGATCATCTCGTCGCCGATGTACCCAACGTTGGCCTTCAGTTCCGGCGCGAGTTCGGTGACGAGCGCGTCGGTGCGCTGCAGGCACTCGACAACGTCGACGTGTGACACCAACCCTGTCGCGCCGCACCAAAGCGCGAATTCCGAGATAAGTGACGCCGCGAGCACGACTACCACCTCTTCACCGGGGCGTGCACCAGATCGCACGGCCTCGATGAAGGGATCCGCCGCCCGCATTGCCCCGTCAGGACCGAAGTACTGGGAGAACGACAACCCATCATCGCGGGTCGCCTTGTCGAACACGGCGCCGTCCCACTCATCCAATGTCTCCGGACCACTCCGGTCGAGGAACGCGATCCAGCCGTCCACGAGCATGCGCTCGATGTCGGCAGCCTCGGCATCAGGAGCGGGGCGGTGTTCCCAGAAGCGCTCGATCGCGTCTCGAGCGCTAACGCTCTCAGATGGGACGAAGCCCGGACCGTCAGTGTCACTGTCCGGCTCTTCCGGACCCAGATCGAACCCGATGAGCTCATCAAACAGAGGCGTTACCGACCACGGCACCGAGATCAAAGCAGCTACCGAGAGCGGCGCTAGATCCTCGGCCGGGGCAATAAGGCCGAAATCCCGCAGCGGTGCCATGACGTAGGCATAGAGCGCCCACGCGCGCATGAGTTCGTATGGGAAGAAGTCGTCGCGATCGCCGACCCACACATCGTCGTCGGTAGGCACTCGCTCGGCGAGCTCAGTGGCGGTGAACGGCCCTTCCCACTGGCGCATCGCCCACAACGTGGTCGCGATGCCTTGCTGCATGACCGCATCCTCCGGGAGCAAGGCAGACAAGTATCCGAGGTTCAGTTTACCGAAGAATGCTCGAAACACGACGCCGAACAGATCGCCGATGCGCTCGGGGATTGCAAGTGCCGCCCCGGCCTTCGTCAGATGGAACCGGCCCTTGCGCTTCCGCACCAGTCCAGCGAGTTCAAGGGTCACGCGCAGGTGGTGCAAACGCGGGACGTCCTGCTCGTCGAGAACCTTGCGGCCTGCGACTATCTGGGCTCTCTCCGAGGAACGCACATCCATGGCCTCGAATACCCGGCCCACGAACGCCCGCTCGAGATTGCCGAGTGTCGCGGTCGCTCGCGGCGGGGCATCCGCGATGGCGGAAAGAAAGGTCTGCGCGTTGACGACCATCATGCAGGGCGAATACGCGTCTTGACCCAGGTCCGTACGAAGTCGCAGAACGCCGTTCTCGTTCGTGATCTCGGACTCGACGAGTCGCACGAACTGGGCGGGTGAGATGTGGCTGGCCAAGCTGCTTCTCCTACTCTGGGCGATCGACACCGAACCACGCAAGCGTAGCATGTGCAAGGACGGTCCGGCGCTAGTCGGCTTTCGAAAGACCGCTCGACTGTGTCGGACCCCCGATGTACACTCAGAGTGTGTATCTGCCGTGTGTATTGGAGCGTGCATCATGGCCCGAGTCAACATCACCATCCCGGACGGCCTGCTCGACGACATCGACCGGACGGCGAGAGCCATCGGCCAGACGCGCAGTGGCTTCTTGCAGGAGGCTGGCGCACGCTACATCACCGCCACCGCCGAGGAGCACGAGCGTGTCGAGCGCGCACAGCGCGTCGAGCGCGCCCGGCAACGTGCGCGCAAGATCGGTGATCGCCTGGCCCCCGGACCCGACGGAGCGACCCTGATACGAGAGCTTCGAGACGCTCCCCCACGGTTGACGCGCGAGGAGAACGCCGGCGATGTCTGACGACCTCCTAACCTGGACCCCAACCCCGCTGGTCGTCGATGCGTCTGTGGGCTTCAAGTGGTTCGCCACCCACGAGCCGGGTGCCGATGCCGCCGCTCGTGTTCTGGCCGAACATGGCGATGGACACGTTGCGCTCATGGTGCCGGAACACATGCTGATCGAGATCACCCACGCGCTCGGCCGGCGGCAGGCAGGCGATGAGCTTGCGACCGCCATCGACGCGCTCTTTGACTTCGAATTGTTTGTGATTCCCCTTGACCGCGACCTCCTCCGGGAAGCCGCCCGCATATCGACCGAAGAGCGCATCGCACTCTACGACGCCGTGTACGTGGCGCTCGCTGCGCGGTTCGACGCCGAGCTGGTCACCGCCGACGCCCGCCAAGCCGCCACCCGGTCCTGTCGCGTGAAGCTGATCACGTAGAGGCGGAGTGCCTCAGGTCGGCCGACTATCGCCGACCGAGCGCGGCCGCTCTTCGCCGCCCTACAGCCCGCCGCCCGGCACGATCTCAGCGCGGCCAAGCCCATCGGGAGTGGCCCGGAGCACGGCGACCGGTTCTCCTTGGAAGGCGTTGCCCTCGACAAAGAGGATGTAGCGGCCGTCGGCGCTCCAACCGAGCGGGTACGTGTCGCGACGAACGGTGAGTGCGATCGGCGAGTTCGAACCGAGCTGGAGCGTGTAGGTGCGCGAGAATCCGTCGTCGCCCGAGGCCGAGTACGCGAGCAACCGCCCGTCGCCGGACACGTGAAGTGAGCCGTACATCACCGGCCTGGGCTGCTTCGACGCTCCCACCAGCAGGCGCATTCCGCTGCCATCGCGCGCAGACGTTCGCAGTTCACATGCGGTGCCGCTTCCGGGAACCGCGTAGATGAGCCCGTCCGCGCCCCATGCCACCTCGGTCGCGCCGACCCCCTTCACGGTCACGGTGGGGCCGCCGAGTTCGGCAATCGCAACGTCGCCGGCCTGCAGCAGTCCCGCGTTCGTCACGTAGGCGACCGACTTGCCATCGGGGGAATGCATCGGGGAATGACCAACACCGAGAGTCGCCGGACCGGTCCCATCGCGAGCGACGCGACGTACCTCCGCGCGCTCCGGGGTCTCCACGGTGAACGCGAGCCACGACGAGTCCGGCGCCCAGGAGATCCGGGCGCTGTCGGCCGGGCCGGCGGTCCTGTCTTTGGCAGAGGCGACGTCCGTCAGATGCAGCTGGTGCTTGGATTCATTCACCCAGGCCAGCGTCTTGCCGTCCGGCGACAGCGAGAAGGTGCCGTCGGCAGCCTTCTCCACGACGCGGACCGGCTTGGTGCCGTCCTCCTTGGCCACCCACAGACCGCCCTCGAAGCGGTACGCGAGGAGTGCGGCTCGCTTCACGGGCTTCGCGGGCCAGTCGACCGACCCCGCGGGACCATCGTTGGCCGTGTCGGGCGTGGACGGCTCGCTGCCGGGATCGGCCGTGGTGGTGGTCGAGCTGGCCTCGGCAGAGGCGCTCGATGTCCCCTCGGCAGTCACCGGATCCTCGATCTTGTTGCCGGTCGGCCCGTCGGCCTCGCTCCCCATGCGCGGGACGTAGTAGTTGAGTAGCAGCGAGATCGCAAGGACGGCCACGGCGATGCCGATGCCGATCGCAGGGTGCTTCCGGATGCGCTCGAGAAACGACTCGGGCACGTCCCGGACCTCCGGCTGTTCCATGTCGCCTCCTCCCGCAGATCGCGTCGCGCGTCGCGGCGCTACAGCCGGTCGATGAGCGCGTCGGCATAGGCCTGCGTGCCGACACAGCCATCGGTGCTGCCGGTGTTCGTGCGCTTGATGTCGTAGGTGACGTGCGTGCCCTCGGCAAGCACGGTCTTGACCGCGTGCAGGATCCGATCGGCCGCATCGCGCTCGCCGAGGTGATTGAGCATGAGCACCGAGGAAAGGATGAGTGCGGTCGGGTTCGCCATGTCCTTGCCGGTGTACTTGGGCGCCGAGCCGTGGACCGGCTCGAATACCGCGCACTCGGCACCGATGTTGGCGCCCGGCGCCATGCCGAGACCGCCGATGAGACCAGCCGCCAGGTCGGAGAGGATGTCGCCGTAGAGGTTCGGGAGCACGAGCACGTCCCACCACTCGGGGTGCAGAACGAGCTGCATGCATGTGGCGTCCACGATGTAGTCCTCGAACTCGATGCCGGAGTCCTTGTACTCCTCGGCCACCTCGCGGGCGACCTTCAGGAACAGCCCGTCGGAGTGCTTGAGGATGTTGGCCTTGTGCACGGCCGTGACCTTCTTGCGGCCGTTGGCGATGGCGTAGTCGAACGCGAACTTGACGATGCGGCGCGTGCACGTGATAGAGATCGGCTTGAGCGAGATCCCGGAGTCGGGACGGATCGTGCCCGCGCCCTCGGCGGCCGCGAACTCAATGAGCCGCTTGGCGCTCTCGGAGCCTTCCTCGAACTCGATGCCGGCGTAGAGGTCCTCGGTGTTCTCGCGCACGATGACGAGATCGACGTTGTCGTAGCGCGCACCCGTGCCTTCGATCGAGAACGACGGCCGAAGACATGCGTAGAGGTCGAGCTCCCTGCGCAACGCGACGTTCACGCTGCGGAACCCGGTGCCGACCGGCGTGGTTATCGGGCCCTTGATGGCGACCTTGTTCTTCCGGATGGAGTCGAGCACGTGCCCCGGCAGCGGCGTTCCGTACTTCTCCAAGACGTCAGCGCCAGCTTCGACGGACTCCCACTCGATGTCTACACCGGTCGCCTCGACGACGCGCGTCATCGCGCGCGTGATCTCGGGACCAATGCCGTCGCCAGGGATGAGTGTCACGGTGTGCTTTGCCAAGGTTGGCTCCTCTAGATTGAACGGGGACGGCTCACAGCGGCTCGCCCTCGGATGTATGACGCGCCCCGCGCTTCCGCGGTTTGCGCGAATGCGATTGTACGCGAGAAGGGTCCGGTCGCACTACGTCGTCTTGCGCCGCCTTCTCGGTGCGCAACCGACGATGCGCTTCGCGCGCCGGCCAAGGAGTCCCTTCGCGTTCTCGGCGTCGAAGTCCATCCGCTCCGCGGCGGCGATCTTGACCTTGTCAGACGCGGCGCCCATCACGAGCCGGTAGACGCCGGTAAGCATCGCCGGGAACTCGGGATCGCCGTGGTAGACGCGAATCGCCTCGTCGATGAGCGGCCAGACCTTCTCTGAGCGCTTCGCGGTCGTGGCGCCGTAGGCCGAAAGCAGCCGGAAAGCCGCCAGCCGCACGACGCCGGACTCCTCGTCGTGCAGAGCCGTCGTCGCCGGTCCGATCGCCTTGTCCACCACGCGCGCGTCACAGGCGACCATCTTCTCGAGCGCACCGAGCGTCTCCCACCTGGTCTGCGCTTCGGGCTTCTCGAGCGCGTCGGCCAGCGCCTGGCCGTGCGAACGCAGAGTGTCCGGCGAATGCACCGCGAGCTCGTGAACGGCACGCGCCGCCTGCACCCTCTGCGTACGGTTCTCGCCGTTGAGCACCTCGAGCACCTTGCCAAGGAACTTCTCGTTCCCGGCCGCCCGCGTCGCTATCTGGCTCTTGTCGTCGC
Source organism: Actinomycetota bacterium (assembly GCA_030682655.1). NCBI lineage: Bacteria > Bacillati > Actinomycetota > Actinomycetota bacterium. Next base: position 37,921 of record JAUXNU010000032.1, read on the forward strand.
CGAGTTCGAGTGTCTTCTGTGTCGCCATACCGACTCGCTCCTAGCCTGTGTTGACCCGGTCTCGAGGCGCTCCGCCCCGTATGTGTCCCAAGACATATTACCCGCACGGGCGACAACTCCTGGCCGAAACCGGATATTCACCCCAACTTCTTCACATCGAGGGGACGGTTTGCGCGGGCATGCGGCGGCAGGCAGGCGTCCTTCGCGCACGTCGACCGCGTTTCGCGAGCCGTTGACTCGGCAACATACGGGACAGATGGGCCACGATGGGACGGCCAAGGCCGGGAGAAAGGGGACGAACCGTGAATCTCCTCGTCAAGACCTGCAACTACGAGCGCATGAACGTACAGCGAATAGTCGCTCGAGGCGTGGTGCTGCTCGGGGTACTCGTATGCGGAGTCGCCGTGCTCGGAGCGTTTGCGGAGATGGGCTACACCGCCCGGACACCGATAGCGTACGCGAGAACCGCAGCGGTTCCGCTCGTTATCGCAGTGGTCATCTTCCGTGTAGGCCTGTACTTCGAGGTGCTTGCGGCGGCGCTCCTGGTAGTCGGGGCGGTTGGCGTCGCCATCTGGGGCGTCGTCGCAGGATGGGAGTCCGGTTCGTGGGTGGCCATGGCGATTCTGGTCATGGGCCCGATGCTTCTGTCCGGCGTGCTCTACTGGCTGGCGGCGCAGACTCAGATGGTCTGCTCGCTCGACGAAGCCAAGTAGTAGGCGCCCCTCGCTACAGCGCGAATCCGCCGTGCTTCTTGAAGTGCTCGACCAGTCCACCGTCGGCAAGCAACTGCGCCATGACCGGCGGCAGCGGCGCGAAGGGAATCTCTATGCCCTTTGTCACGTTGCGCACGACGCCCGCTTCTAGATCGACGGTCAGCTCGTCGCCGTCGTCGATCAAATCGGTGTCGCACTCAACGACCGGCAGCCCGGTGTTGATCGCGTTGCGGTAGAAGATGCGCGCGAACCCCTTCGCGAGCACCGCTTTCGTGTTGCTGTGGATGAGCACGAGCGGTGCCTGCTCCCGGCTTGAACCCATTCCGAAGTTCTTGCCCGCGACCAGGAATCCGCCGTTCGGCTTCACCTTTGCGTGGTAGTCCGGATCCAGTTCCTCCATGGCGTGCACCGCCATGGCTTCCATGTCGGCGGACTTGAACTTGTACTTGCCGGCGATGATGTAGTCGGTGTTGATGTCGTCACCGTACTTGAAGGCCTTGGCCGTAAGCTCCATCGCGTCACATCTCCCATCGGTCTGGATTCTATTCCTTGACAGGCGTTGGCAGATGAGCCTCACCGCTCAGCTGCACGGCACGTGCTACCTCGACAAGCTCCTCGACGTCGCGCTCCGTGCTGGAGACAGTGATGGTACATTGCCCGACGGCCCAGCTGATCACGGCAGAACTCCAGCCGGCCGCCGAGTAGGACGGGGTGCCCGGATACCGAATCCGTTGCGCCGGCATCCAGACCCGAGGCGTTGCCATGGCCTTGTGCCCGTCCACCTTGATCTCGAAGCTCTCTGCCTCGTCTCCGTACGGCCCTCCGCCCGACCGTGCCCCTCTCTCCGCCTCGCCTTCGCTTGGCGCAATCCACACTTGGATCTCAACGAGGCTGGTGTCGTAGAGCGCCCATGCGAAACCGCCGTCAACATCCGGTACCTGCATCCACAGCCCGGCGAGCTTCCCGCCTGCGGCTTCCTCCGGAAGCATTACGTCTATCCCGTACGTCTTGCGCACCGGCACGGTGTCTTCCACGCGAACGTACATCTCATCGTACTGCGCCATGCGCTCCGCAAGGCGCCGGTTCACGGACATTTGCCTCGGTAGCGCGTCTTCACGTGGCGCAACACCTCGGGGCATTCCCTGCGGCAACAGAACGACGGTCGCTTCCTGAGACTCGCGAGACGAGTCCACTCTTTCGGGACCGGGGGTCGTCTTGCCGCACCCACAGAGAGCGAGGGCGGCAATCACGAGCATGCCCGTGGATACGGCGAGAGCAGCGCGACTGAAACCCAGCCGTATGTCCACGCGGTAGCCCTCCTCTCGTCCGCGCTACCCGAAGTACTTCCGCGGATCGGTGATCTTGCCCTCGATCACGGACGCGGCCACAGTGGCCGGGCTGCCGAGGAAGATGAATGCGTTGCTGTTGCCCATGCGGCCCTTGAAGTTGCGATTGGCCGTCGAGATGACGTTCTCACCGTCCGACGGCACACCGTTGTGGGTACCGACGCACGGCCCGCAGCCGGGCGTCACGAGCGCGGCACCGGCCGCCACGAGCGTCTGGATGTAGCCGGCCTCGATCGCGTCCAGCAGTATCTGGCGCGAGGCGGGTGCCACGATGAAGCGCACGTCAGGATGGACGCGACGACCCTCCAGGATGCGCGCCGCGATTGCGAAATCCTCGAGACGCCCGTTCGTGCACGTGCCAAGGACACCCTCGGCGATCGGCGTGCCCTCGACCTCCTCGATCGGACAGACGTTGTCGACCGCGTGCGGCTTGGCGATCTGTGGACCGATCGCGGAGGCGTCGAGGGTCAGCTCGCGCAGGTACGTGGCATCCGCGTCGGGGTCAACCGGTGCCGGTCGCTTGTCTCCTCGGCCAGCGAACCAGGCGAGCGTCTTGGCGTCGGCCTTCATGAGCCCGGCCTTGGCGCCGACCTCGATGGCCATGTTGGAGATCGTCATGCGCGCCTCGACCGAGAGTTCGTCGATCACGGGACCGTGGAACTCGATCACCTCGTAGGTGGCGCCGTCTACGCCGATCTCGCCGGCGAGGTAGAGGATGAGGTCCTTGGAGAACACGCCGGGCGCGAGCTTGCCGGTGTAGATGACCTTCATGGTGTCGGGCACCTTGAACCACAGCTTGCCCGACGCCATCGCTGCCGCGCCGTCGGTGGAGCCGACGCCGGTGGAGAACACGTTGAGTGCGCCGTAGGTGCAGGTGTGCGAGTCGCAACCGACCATGAGGTCGCCGGGAACGACGTGACCCTTCTCGGGGATGAGCTGGTGGCACACGCCCTCGCCCACGTCGTAGACGGTCGCGCCGGTCTTGGCGCCGAACTCGCGCATCATGGTGTGAAGCGCGGAGACGCCCTCGATCGGGCTCGGCGAGCTGTGGTCCATGACGAGAGCGACCTTCGCGGGGTCGAACACCTCGTCGACACCCATGTTCTCGAGTGCGCGGATGGCGAGCGGCGACGTGCCGTCCTGTCCCATCACGAAGTCGACATCGGCGACGACGATGTCGCCCGCATGCGCTTCGGTGCCGGAATGGGCCGAGAAGATCTTCTCGGCGATCGTCTGTCCGGAAATGGTGGATCACCCTCTCATACAGCGTCGTGCTTGGCCTTGTTCGCTAGGTAGTCGTTGTAGATGTAGAGCAGCTCCTTGTCGAAGAGGCTGCGCTTGAGCTCGATGGCCATCGAGCGCACCAGCGGAAGCATCTCAGAAGCCTGCTCCCGCGGAAGCTCGATCCCGTATTCGGCAAACTTCATCTCGATCGATTTGGAGCCCGAGTGCTTGCCGATGACGATCTGGCGCTCCAGCCCGACCTCGGCCGGCGAGAAGACCTCGTAGGTCTTGGGGTTCTTGATCACACCGTCGGCGTGGATGCCGCTCTCGTGCGCGAACATGTTCGATCCGATGACCGACTTCCAGATCGGGATCTTGCGGCCGGCCGCCTTCATGACGTATTCCGCTATCTCACGGAAGCGGCTCGTGTCCATCTCGACCTCGAGCTCTTCGACGTACTTGAGCGCCATGACGACCTCTTCGAGCGCCGCGTTGCCCGCCCGCTCGCCGAGACCGGCGACTGTGACGTTGACCCAGTTGGCGCCGCCGCGGATGCCGGCGATGGCGTTGGCGACCGCCATGCCGAAGTCGTTGTGGGTGTGCATCTCGATGTCGATGTCGACGTTCTCTTTCAGCGTCCGGATCGCCGTGAACGTGCGAAACGGCTCCATGATGCCGATCGTGTCGCAGAAGCGGATGCGGTCGGCGCCCTCGGCCCTGGCAGCCTCGGCATACTCGATCAGGAACGCCATCTCGGTGCGTGACGCGTCCTCGGCATTGACGGACACGTAGACGCCGTGGCTCTTGGCGAACGCAACGGCCTCCTGCATCGACTTGATGACCCAGGCGCGGTCCTTCATGAGCTTGGTCTCGATGTGGATGTCCGAAGTCGCGAGCGAGATCGCGACCGCGTCGACTCCGCAGTCGATCGAGGTCTTGATGTCGTCGATGTTCGCCCTGTTCCAGCCAAGGACGGACGCCTTCAGTCCAAGGTGCGCGATTTCCTCGATCGTGTCGCGCTCATCGCCACCCATCGCCGGGATGCCGGCTTCGATCTGGTGCACGCCGATCTCGTCGAGGAGCTTGGCGATGCGGATCTTCTCCTGGTTCGCGAAGACGACACCCGCTGTCTGCTCGCCGTCACGCAGCGTCGTATCGTCGAGCTTGACCTCTGTGGTGCCCAGCAGGCTCTCGAAGGGCATCTGGTATGCCTTGATGTTATCCAAAGCTTCCTCCCGTAGCGTGCAAAGACCCCTTCTCGGGTCTGGTACGAACTCGGATCGGACCGGCCGGGAATTCGGGTGCGCCGCGGTGCCGGCCGTGACGTAGAGCCGTATTGTACGACAGGCCCCGCGCGGGTACCAAGCCTGGCGTGGCTGGCGCGTGGTTGACGCACTCCACGCTTGCGAACGAAGGCGCGCGCCGCTGCTGCCCCGAATCACCCGCCGGCTAGCGAGCCTCGGAGAAGCCGTCAGTCTCTGCGTCCGGTCTGACGATCAGCTCGCGCATCAGGTGCAGAGCCGGAGCCGCTCTTCGATGCGAGCAAGGACCTCTTCCCAAGGCACGCCCGCATCGGGATCACGGCCCATGTCAGCAAGCCGACGGTCAAGCTCCTCGATCTCGGCTGTCGTCAGCGGGATGTCAGCGCTGCTGATGGCGATGCTGTCCCACAGGTCTTCAACGAGCTGGATGCGCTCGGAGACCGAAAGCCTGTCGAAACTGTGGGCTGCATTGCTCATGGCTGGAGTGTGCCCGCTTCGGGACGGTTTCGCAACGATGACTGCAGTACTCGTCGGACCGCGACGTAGCTCGTCGGCGTGGCAGCTCATCCGCCCAGGGGTTAGGATAGGCGGTGGAGGTAGAGCATGGTTTCCATCGTTGAGGACAAGCGCGAATCTATCGCCAACGTGTGCCGCAAGTACGGGGTGAAGAGCCTCTACGTCTTCGGCTCGGCGTTGCGCGACGACTTCCGCCTGGGCGAGAGTGATGTCGACCTCCTCGTGGAATTCGGCCCCATGGACGGACACTCGAAAGCGCATGCGTACTTCGACATGCTCGACGAACTGCGAGAGTTGCTCGGCACAGAAGTCGATCTCGTCATGGCGGGAGCGGTGAAGAACCGCTACATTGCCCGCGACATCGAGCGTACGAAGCAGATGCTGTATGCCGCGTAGCGCTGCAGTCTACCTCTCAGACATCGTTGAGGCGTGCGAGGCGATTGACGACGTCTTGTCGGGGGTTGACCTTTCCGCATACCAGAACGCTCGCGCCATCCGCTCCGCTGTCGAACGCGAGTTCATCATCATCGGGGAGGCTGTGGGCGCCTTGGGCCGCCTGGCGCCTGCGATGTTCGCGGAGATATCGCATGCTCGCCTGATCATCGGCTTCCGCAACGTTCTCACACATGACTACGCGGCGGTTGACGATGAGACCGTCTTCGGACTGGCACGGTCGGACGTGCCCAATCTCAGGCAGGAATGCATGGAGTTGCTCGAGGGCCTGGGAGAAGTAGACTGACCCGGAGATCGAGCGGACTCGCTTCATTCGTCGTCTTGGTCGACCCCGGCCGCGCGACGACCTTACCCGCCAAGGACGCGAGAGCCGTACGGCGTCCGAGCGACGCTGGTCAGTCCGCAGCTCTCAGCTCGTTGACGAGTCCGCTGCACTCGCTCCGCAGAATGGGCGCGTCGTGATCCGCAATCGCCCAGAAGATGCGAGAAGGCCCCCCGGGCAGAGGGCCTTCGTTTCGCGCCAATGCAGCGGTCCGATCAGTCCCATTCGGGAAGCGTCTCGGACGCAATCCCAACAGACTCCTCAGCCATCTGCGAGTTGAGATCAGCAAGCTCGCGATAGCCTTCGGCCATCAGGGCTGCCGTCTCCTTCTCGCGCAAACACTCCAACGCTTCGACGACAACGTCGGTCTTCGTAGTGCCGGCCTGACGCGACTGCTCCTCAAGGAACGTGCGAGCCCAAGCCGGCAACCTGAACTGAACTGGTTTGGTTCCAACGGCGCCCATGGACATCCTGCCGCCTCCTTCTCAGGTCGCCTGTATGTGCAATATAACCGGTATTGGTCGACCGAAACAAGTATCGGCATACAAGGCACTGTGCAATAGTGAACAGCGAATAGCGCGCCAACAGTAGTGCAGTCCGTATACCGCCTTGACATGCATGGTGTAAGTACATACTATCTGTTGTGGTTCGCCAGAAGGAGTTATCCAACAGATTGTGCGTCGGACATCTCCTCGTGGGGGCTAGCGAGGCGAGGACGACTTGTTCGTCGCGCTCAAGGGCTGGCGTTTGGAGAGAGCATGGCTGCGAGAGGCGAGATCTACTGGGTCGACTGGAATCCATCCAGGGGCTCAGAGCAGAGCGGGAACCGTCCTGCGCTGGTAGTGCAGAACGACACCGGAAACGAGCTGTCGCCAACGACCATCGTCGTATCGCTCACGACCAGAGAGATGAGGAAGCGGTATCCGTTTCATGTGCCCGTACCCGAGGGCGTGTTGCCCAAGCATGGCACCATCATGTGCGAGCAAATCATGACCATTGACCAGTCACGGTTGATTGGAAGACGGATTGCATTGCTCGATGATTCCGTCATGCGAGAAGTCGACGAAGCCTTGAAGCGGTCGCTGGGTCTACGGTGAGCAAGAGCTGCGTCGGCGAGGTATGCGAGCAGGCAACGCGGTAGCTCGTCGAGGTGGTCCCGCTCGTCACGACGAGCTCCAGCGGCATCCCGCCCGGTCCGTAGACGTAGGGTGTAGACACGCCCGTCCGAGTCCTTCTCGCTCACAAGCTGGCTGCCGATCCAGAACGAGTCGGTCGTCTCTTGTCGACCCTGGCCGCGCGACGACCTTGCGCTACCATGTCGAGGAATCCGCTTTCTTGTCCCCAGTGCTCTCCTGCGTTTGCCTCCTTCTCATGACAACTGCAACGGAGGCTCCGGTCACTGGCGGCAGGCACACAGCAGCGGCAAGAGCAGCCAACCCGATTCTCGCGTCCTCCTCAAGGAGGAGTATCACGATCAGAAGCGTCGCTAGGCCCTCGGCTGTGAACAGTCCTAGCAGAGATGCCTCCAGCAGTGATCCGGGGCGCTCACGTCTCACACGCACCGCAACATAGACACCCAGCGCAAGACACGTTGCGGACAGGAACACCAGGTATATCTCAATCATCGGAACCGCTCCTTCGCTGCGTCCAGCCGGTTGGGCATGATCATCTCTGCCATCTTGTGTACGCTCCACAGGCAGGCAAAACTGCCAACGATGAAGACGCCCGCGAGAAGCACCGCACCCGATACCGAAATGGCACATGCACCAACGACGATCGACCCCACGAGATATCCGCTCGCGGTCAGCAGCGTCCCAGCTCCGCCGACTCCCGCAGCCATCACGATACCAACTCCGGCCTTGCCCTTCGAATCGAGGGAGTCCCACCTATCCGGGCCGGCAGACGCCGAGTTGCCGGCGATGGCATCAGGCGATCGGAAGCTGACGCGTGCAAGTCGCGCCTCGGCGGCCTGCCTCTCCCTCTGTCCGGAACTCGACGGCGCATGGCTGCTTCTCGTACCCGCGCTGCCCGTGCGCCCCGGGCTCGGTGCGAAGCCCTTCCCGCCGGGCGCCGCATCGTGCTGCACGATGTCCGGTTCGTACATGTCCTTGTCCCCCGGATAGTAGTTCCCGAGCAGGATGTCCCGCCCGTCGGGGTCGAGGAACATGATCGGGCTGTCTCCCGCGTAGACGTATGCGTTGAGCGAGACCGGGCTGCCGGCCTTCGGCGGTGCAGGATCCACCGAGATGAAGCGCGCCACGGCCGGGTCGTAGTATCGGGCGGGCAGGTAGTACATGCCGGTCTCGGAGTCGTGGTAGTAGCCCCGGTAGCGCAGCGGCTGGCGGGCGGCGAGGCCGCTGGAGTTCCAGTCCCCCTCCTCGACCACGCGCCCCCACGGGTCGTAGCGATAGGTCGCGACCCACCGCCCGGAAGCATCGGCGAGTCCGACGACCGATCCGAGGGCGTCGGTGACGTACGCGTAGCTCACAGACGTGGCCCCGCTCGTCACGACGAGCTCCAGCGGGGTGCCACCCGGCCCGTAGACGTAGGTGTAGACACGGCCGTCGGAGTCCTTTTCGGAGACGAGCTGCTCGCCGATCCAGAACGAGTCGGTCGTCTTGGTCGACCCCGGCCGCACGACGACCTTGCGCTCCCTCATGCCCGAAGCGCCGTAGGAATACGTCGCGGTCACTCCCGTGCTCCCGACGTTCGCGAGCTGCCCCAGCGCGTTCCAGTCGTACGTGGTGGTACCTGCCAAGGACGCTGCCGAGGTGCGACGTCCGAGCTCGTCGTTTGATGACACCGGACGGATCCGCACCCTCGGGCGGATTC
>JAUXNU010000033.1 GCA_030682655.1 Actinomycetota bacterium
GCAACCAGGCGTCGGCTGCGCTCATCCAGGAACGGGGCCAGGAGCTCGAACCGTTCCTTGATGCCGGCCTCTCCATCCATGCGTTGAAGTGTAACATGGCCAGCGCGGTTTCGCGACGGTTATTATGTGCCAGACCCTTAGGCACAAGGTGCTCCTCAGGAGCAACCGCGTACTCAGCGAACGTGCCGACGCCACGGCCGAAGACCTCATCCCCGACCCGGAGACGTGTCGCGTTCCTGCCGACAGAATCAACGATTCCCGCCATGTCCGTGCCGCGAACACCGAGCCTCGGCCTGCGCAGCCCGAATGCCGCGCGGACGATGTACGGCACGCCGTGGACGCCGGCCCAGTCGGGAGGGTTCACGGCTGCCGCGCGCACACGCACGAGCACCTCATCGTCCTTGGCCACCGGCTTGTCGATGTCCTTGAACTCCAGGACTTCCGGTGAGCCGTACTCGCTCTGCACAACCGCCTTCAAGCTGCCCCCTTATGCGTTTCCTGTCATGTCGGTCCAACGTGCTAGGCATCAGCTGAAGCGCGCCCCGATGTCTCCCTTGTTGAGAATGCCCGAGCGGGGCGCGCTTTCTGCTGGATGCCGTTAGCCGCCAGCTGGCTCCTGCGGCTCAGTCGGAATCTGCGCATCGTGCCACACCCCGACCACCCAGATGGTCTCCGCCTTCACCCGATAGAAGAACCGATACGAGTCCACCAGGACTTCGCGGAAGCCGAGCCGCGGGTACTCGGGGATCACGCGACCGGCTTCTGGGAACTCGATCAGATGCGTGAGACTTCCTTGGGCGCGTACCTTGAAGCCCCGAGACGCAGCGGGCCTGTCGGCCCGAATGTACGCGATGGCCGCGAGGAACTGAGCCCGCGCCGGGGGTGTGAACCGGACCGTTCGCTTCACGACTGGTCCAGGAGTTCGTCCGCCTCTGCCATCACCACGTCGAGGTCGAACCCGACACCGGCTTCGATGTCAGCTTCGCCCTGTGCCAAGATCCGGAGGATCTCGAGTTCACGCTGCGTGCGCTCATAGGTTCCCACGCTCACGAGGACGGCAGAGGCACGCCCATGCTGAGTGATGAAGACGGGGTCGCCGGAAGCGGACGCGCGCTTCACAATCGCTGAGGCATCCTGACGGAGTTCGCTGATGGGGATGATGTTGGGCATCGCACTCATTTGTGGCACCTCCTACGGTAGTGAATATGGTACCACAGATACATGTGCGGCTAGTCACTATGAGATGGCCGGCCCGATCCGGTGTATACGTGGATCGTCCGCGGGAACACGCCCGCGGCGCCGACAGACGGAGGGACCGGCCATGACTGAGCTTACACACATCGGGCTCGACGTGCACAAGGACACGATCGCCGTGGCGGTGCTGCGCCCCGGCACCACCGAGGTCGACGAGCGGGTGATACCCAACACCCCGGAGGCTGTGCGCCGGCTTCTTCGGCGCTACCCCGACCCGTCGGCGCTTCGCACCTGCTACGAGGCGGGCCCGACCGGGTACGACACCCACCGGCTCGTGAGTTCGCTCGGGATCGACTGCGACGTGATCGCGCCCTCGCTCATCCCCCGCAGGAGCGGCTCGCGCGTCAAGACCGACCGCATCGACGCGCGCAACCTCGCGAGACTCCACCGCGCCGGCGAGCTCACGTGCGTGCGGGTGCCCACGAACGCCGAGGAGGCCGTGCGCGACCTCATCCGCGTGCGCGAGGAGGTCAAGTCCGACCGCAGGATCGCGCGGCAGCGCATCCGCAGCTTCCTCATGCGCTACGGCAAGCGCTACCCGGGGCCGGGCGACAAGTGGCCGGTCCGCTTCGAGGTGTGGATGCGCGCTCTTCGCTTCGACGAGCCTCTCGCCCAAGAGGC
>JAUXNU010000034.1 GCA_030682655.1 Actinomycetota bacterium
GGCTCCTACAGCGACACCGACGACGCAACGGTCCTCGTGCTCGCGAAGCCATGCATCGGCGGCATCAAGATCGAGAAGACGGTCGACGCTGACGGCGACGGCGTGTTCCACGACACCGAGACCTACACGGCACCCGCGGCAGCGGCTGCGAGCGGAATCCAGTGCGTGCCTCCTCCACCCCCGCCTCCTGCGCCGCAGGCGACGTGGAAGATCGTCGTGACGAACACCGGCGATTGCGACTTGACCGACGTGAGGATCGCCGACTCGAACGGCAAGAGCTTCGGCCCGATCTCGCTCGCATCCGGCGCCTCGGAGACATACACGTACAAGACCGACATCACCTGTGACGTCGTCAACGTAGCAACGGCTACCGGGTGGGATGCGCGCGGCGGCTCCTACAGCGACACCGACGACGCAACGGTCCTCGTGCTCGCGAAGCCATGCATCGGCGGCATCAAGATCGAGAAGACGGTCGACGCTGACGGCGATGGCGTGTTCCACGACATCGAGACGATCGCCGGGAGTTCCTTCTCGGTGAGCAGCGTGGTCGCTGGTGGGGGCGGAACACCGACCGTGGATGTCGACCTCAAGACCGCGCATGTCGGTGCAGACAGCCTGACCTTCAATCGCGAGTCAGACGTCGGCGGCCTGCCCGACCCGGTCGTCTGGCACTTCGTGCTCAACGGCCTGGACAAGGATGCGCCTCCGGCCCAGCTCAAGGCGACGTTTGCCAACGCGGGCACGATCACTGTCATGGCTCGCGACGGAGGCGGCACGCAGCACTTCTACGTCGGTACGCCCGGGCACGACACGCTGACCGGGGCGAAGGCGACCGTGTGCTCGAAGGAAACTGGCCAGCTCGTGCTGAGTCACGTCGCCTGCAACGAGCGCACCGTGACCTGGAAGATCAAGGTCACCAACACCGGTGACTGCTCGCTCGATCCGGTGACGATCGCCGACTCGAACGGCAAGAGCTTCGGCTCGATATCGCTGGCCAAGGGCGCTTCGAAGACTTACACCTACACGACGAAGGTCACGGGCGACACCGTGAACACCGCTACGGCGACAGGGCTCGATGCAGCCGGGAAGCCGTACACCGATACCGATTCCGCATCGGTCTTGTTCGGCAAGCCGACCACCATCTGTGCGCCGCCTTCCAGGACGGCCGTTCCCAGCAGCCTCAGTGATGCGCCTGCCGAGGAGATCCGGGGCGAAGTCCTGGCATCTCCGGCCGAGAGTCCCGCAGAGCCTGCAGCGGCCGAGGAAGACGCCGCCACCGAAGAAGAGGAAGCAGTCCCTGTTCCCGTCCCGCCTGCCGCTGACGAGCAGGCCGAGGAGCAGCCGCCAGCCGAGGAGCCAGCCGCGGTCGCAGCCGCGCCGGACAGTCCCTGTCCGGCCGGCGGTGCGCCGGACTCGCCGGCTCCCGAAGCCGTTGTGCCTAGCGAGACGAGGGGCGCGCGCTAGGCCTTGCGTGCTGGCCCGGCGCACCGCCGTGGGCGCTCCCTGCTGGGAGCGCCCACGCGGCTACCGCCCACGCGCTCGGCCGCCCTGGCGCTCGCCTTGACCGGTTGTGGGCGGCTCGGTACCATTGGCACTCGCAATGGCCAGGTAGCTCAGATGGTAGAGCAGCGGATTGAAAATCCGCGTGTCGGCGGTTCAAGTCCGTCTCTGGCCACCACGACTTCATGAAAGCCCCATCGACCCGATGGGGCTTTCTTACGTCGCGAGCTGGAGGGACTACTGCCTGATGCTTTGTTGGAGGCTTCGGCCAAGTTAGCAACGCCCGGCCCCGTGGTATACTACATGTAGCCTCGACTTCGAGATCGCGCCTGTCCTACGTCGGCTGGGACAGCACGCGGCATCGACATCAGCTCTCGTTCGCAACTGTGTGATGCAAGCACGAGACGTGGCTGTTGCCCCATCGGATTCTCAAGCCGCAGTCCAGGAACCCTCGCGGGTAACCGTGGCACTCGTGCGACCGAGTCTCTCGTGTTCAGAGAGGCTGGGTCAGGCTTCTGCCAATGCAAGGAGCCACATGTCTTCAGTCGCACATCTCGAGCCGCGCCATTCGCGCGGTCACGTTCCCACGGCAGTCGTCTACTGTGAAGCGAATTTCGGCGCAATCGACGGCAAGACGGCCAACGGCCTGGTCCGCCACTCCGAGAAGTACGAGATCCTCTCGGTGATCGACAGCGAGAAACGCGGTCTCGACGCCGCAGAAGTCCTCGGCGAGACGTCGAGTCCGATTCCGATCTGCTGCGATCTCTCAGAGGCGATCGAACTCGCGGGGCGTGTTCCGGACGTCTTCATCTTCGGCATCGCTCCGGCCAGCGGCATGCTCTCGGTCCACGAGCGAGGAGTGGTGCTCGAGGCGATGAGTTGCGGCATGGATATCGTCAGCGGCTTGCACGAGTTTCTTGGCGATGACCCGGTGTTCGTGGCGGCGATGGCGGAGCACGACGTGACGATCCGGGACGTGCGGCGCCCGCGCGACAAGAAGTACCTGCGGTTGTTCGACGGTCGCATCTCAACGGTCGACTGCCCCCGTATCGCCGTGCTCGGTACCGACTGCGCGATCGGCAAGCGGACGACTGCCACGATACTCGTGGATGCGCTCAACGGGCGGGGAATCAAAGCCGTCATGGTCACAACCGGGCAAACCGGCCTCATTCAGGGCGCTCGCTACGGCGTAGCGCTCGACGCGATGCCCAGCCAGTTCTGCGCAGGCGAGATGGAAGGCGCGGTAGTCGCCGCTTTCGAAGGCGAGCGGCCTGATGTGATTATCGTCGAGGGACAAAGTGCCCTTGGCCATCCAGCGTATCTGTCGTCAGGCTTCATCCTCCGGGGTAGCCAGCCGCAGGGCGTCATCCTCCAGCACGCGCCAGCGCGGAAGATGCGGTGCGACTTCGCTGACCTGTTCATTCCGACACCGGAGTGCGAGATCAACCTCATCGAGACGTTCGCCGACACGAAGGTCATTGGCCTCACGATCAACCACGAGAACATGACAGACGCCGACGTGGCAGCTGCCATCCTGCTCTACGAACTCGAACTCGGAATCCCCGCAACCGACCCGCTCACGTACTCCCCCGACCTGCTGGTGGAGATGGTGTTGCGGGCCTTCCCCGAGCTTGAGGCGAAACCTGCAACGGTCGTGGCCTAGCATCGCAGTCAAGGAAGGAGGGACGTCAGCATGAGCACAACAGGAAACAGGTTCCGCTCGAGCAGAGCGAGCACCGAGCCGCAAATCGTCTACACAGACGACGGCGGAAGCGGTCTGCTGGAAGCGTGCAGAAGCCGCTTCGCGCCACCCGAGTACGAGGTCGCGTGCGACGCCCGGCACACGGTGTGGGTCAAGTGCACAGTCGGAGCACGCTCTTTTGGTCTCGCCCCGTGGCTGCTCCGTGAGCATTCCATGGACGAGGTACTGAAGAGCGCCGAGGCGAAACTCGGAGTCCCTTGCGGGAAGAGCCAGTAGGGCGTATCCCCCACCAGAAGTTCGACATCGCGAAGCTGGACAAGCTCAACGACCCGGCCCGCTTCGAGCAGATCGATCCGGACCTCATGTGGGCGGCCCTTGGCTCGTCGGCCCCTAGGGCAATCGTAGAAATCGGCGCCGGGACGGGCATGTTCGCGGGGCGCTTCGCGGAATATGCGTCGGGCGCCTTGGTCTATGCTGCCGACACCGAGCCGGTCATGGTCGATTGGATGCGCGAAAACCGTGCTCCGGCGTACGGCGAGCGCTTCATCCCTGTGCTCTCCAGCGAAGAAACCATCCCGCTTCCCGATGGCATCGCCGATCTCGTCGCCATGATCAACCTTCACCACGAACTCGCCGCACCGGCCGCGATCTATGCCGAGGCGTTCCGGCTGCTCGCTCCCGCGGGCCAGGTCCTCGTGGTCGACTGGTCGCCCGGCGCCGAAGGTCGCGGGCCATCTCAGGCCGTGCGCGTGAGCGCAGACCAGATTGCCGCCGCCCTCAAGGCCGCCGGTTTCGTGCATACCGCCACACACGCTGGCCTTGCGCAGCATTCGCTTTTGACCGGCACGCGGACGTAGCCGCAGCCGGTGACGTCACGACGTCGCACTCCTGGTGTACACTGGCGCTGACCTGCGGTGAACAGGAGCTATCGATGCCCACGGTCCTTGTGATCGATGACGAAGCGAACATCCGCGACCTCGTCGGGGTGTACCTGACGTCCGCGGGCTTCGAGGTCGCTACGGCAGCTGACGGGAACGCCGGGCTACAAGCCTTCAACGATCGACCCGCCGACCTTGTCGTGCTCGACATCATGCTGCCGGGGCTCACCGGGCCAGAGCTGCTCGCGAAGCTGCGCGAGACCTCCGACGTCCCCGTCATCATGCTTACCGCACGCGAATCCGACCTCGACAAGGTCACTCTGCTCGAGGGCGGCGCGGACGACTACGTGACCAAGCCCTTCAGCCCGCCCGAACTTGTTGCCCGCGTGCGGGCACTGTTGCGGCGTCGCGATGGCGCACGACCTGCTGCCGGGAAACTCTCCGCGCGCATCGTCCTTGGCGGGCTTGAGATCGACCCCGCGACGCGAGAGGTCACGGTCGACGGTGCGCCGGTCGTGCTGACCGCCCGCGAATTCGACTTCGTTGCCGCCATGGCCGAGGAGCCCGGCGTCGTCTTCAGCCGTGAGCGGCTGTTGGAGCGCGCCGTCGGCTACGCGGAGTTCGTCGACAGCCGCGGCGTGGACGTTCACGTGCGCCACATTCGCGAGAAGCTCGGCGACGATGCCGCCGACCCACGCTTCATCGAGACGGTTCGAGGCGTTGGGTACCGGGTGCGCAAGGACGCGCGGTGAGCGCGCGGTCGAGCATCGCCCGCCGGACGCGGAGCGCCGTCCTCGCTGCGGCCGGTCTGGCTTTGCTGGTCGCCTTCGCAGGGCTTTTCTTCGCGTGGCAAAGCTACACCGTGTCGCTCAGGACACAGGAACTCTCCAGACAGGTCGGAGCGGTCGCGAGTGGCATCAAGGCGGCGGGTGGCGTGACCGCCGAAAGCGACGAGCTCCGCGAGCAGCTCTTTCGCGTCCAGGCTGGGCTCATCGGGGCTGCACTCTTCGCTGCCGATGAGGGCGGCACCGTACTGCGCTCCTCGGCGAGCGAATCGAATCTGGTCGGCGAGCAGATCCCGCTGCAGACCCTGGGCGACCCCGACGAGCGCGGCATCATCAGCGGGACGCGCACGGGAGATGCCGGGCGGGTGCTGGTGGTTGCCGCGCCCGCGGGCGACGGCTGGGTCGTCGCCGCGCAGCCGCTGCGCGAGATCGTCACGGCGCAGCGGGCGGTCCCTTACGCGCTCGCTGCGGCCCTGGCCCTCGCGATCGCGGTCGCGTTCGTCGCGGGCAGTCTGCTGGCGCGGCGCATCACGCGGCCGCTCGTCACTCTGCAGGGCGGGGCCGAGGCGATAGCGGCGGGCGAGTGGGGCCGACAGGTGGCCGTGGAGGGCGACGACGAGGTCGCGCGCGTCGCCGAGGCATTCAATCACATGTCGGCCCAGGTCGCCGACGCCTACGGCGCGCAGAAGGCATTCGTCGGCGACGTCTCACACGAGCTGCGGACCCCGATCACATCGATCCGGGGATGGGCGGGCGCGCTGCTCGACGGGACCGTCACCGAGCCGGAGGCTGTCGAGCGAAGCCTCCGGGTCATTGCCGAGGAGGCGGACCGCCTTCGCACTCTCACGGACAGTCTGCTCTCCTTGGCCAACCTGGACGCCGGTGTCGTTGAACTCGCATGCGAGAGGGTGAGTGTGGCCGGCCTGCTCGAGGCGTTGCAGGTCCGCCACGGATCGCGTGCAGGGGAGGCGGGACTCGAGCTTGAGGTCGCGCCGGGGCCCGGTGAGCCACTGGCCGACCCGGAGCGGTTGCTTCAGGCGGCGTCCGTGCTCGTGGGCAATGCGCTTGCGTACACGCCGGCGGGAGGCACGGTCCGCGTGTCGGCGCACGTGCTCGCAGACTCGACGCCGCCCGTGTGGCGGCTTGCGGTCGAGGACAGCGGGCCGGGCGTGCCCGCAGACAGGCGCGAGGAGGTCTTTGGCAGGTTCGTGAGGCTCGATGCGTCGCGGTCCTCGCACAGCGGCGGCTCGGGACTCGGGCTTGCGATATGTCGGAGGCTTGTCGAGCTGATGGACGGCCGTGTCTGGGTGGAGGACGGCTCGCTCGGCGGGGCGCGGTTCGTCATCGAGCTTCCGGCTTAACCCAAACTCAACATGCGCACAACGGTGCTCCAACATAGCGCGCCGATACTCAAGTCGTAAGATATGCGGGGCGCCACGGCGCTAACCAGTGAGGTGAGTTCGATGACAAGTATGACTCGGACAGTAAGAACGGCTCTGACGCTGGCCATTGCTGCGGCACTCGTAGTGCCGACGACGGTGGCCGTGGCCGCACCCCGGGTGCTCGGTTCCCGCACGGCAGCGACTGCGGCCGAGAGTGTTGCAGCGACCGCTTCCGCCGCCGGTGCGCGCATGGTCGCGGTGGCAGGCCAGCGCGGAGAGTTGATCCGCGAGCGGATTCGCACCGCGCTCAGGCGTCGTGAAGGCCGCTTCGACAATGCGATCGTGGCAATCGAGCGGCGCATCACGCGTATCGCAGGTCTGGCTGATCGCGTAGAAGGCGTTGGCGGCGACGTTGCCCACGTTCGCGAGCTGCTTGACTCGGCCCGCGCCGCGCTTGCCGAGGCCAAGGTGCTCGAGGCCCAGGCAGCCGACGAGTTTGCGGAAGTGCCGAACTCCTCCGAGCCGCGGTCAGCGTTCATGGGCGCGAAGTCCACCGCGAACGGTGCCGTGGCGAAGCTGCGTGAGGCCCGCGCCTACACGCGCGATGCGGGACTCGAGCTTCGGGATATCGTGAAGGCACTCCTGGAGTCAGCTGACGATGCGTAGGTTCCTGGCAGTAGCTCTTGCAGTAGTACTCGCGGTCTCGGTCGCGGGTACGACTGCGTGTTCCCGCAAGTCGAACGACAGCGGTCTCGGCCCCGTTCAGCCATCGGTCGAGCAATCCGCCAGTGCCGCTGCGACGCAGACCGGAGCCGCGACAGACTCCACGGACACGGACACGGACTCACCTCAGACGCCGGCCGACGCCAAGGAACTCACCGATATCCAGGCTGAGCTCTCCGCGATCGAGAAGGAGCTCGGCAGCATGGACATGCCGAGCGATTCGGATTTCAGCGACATCGAGTCGTCGCTGCGATAGAACTACCTCCACCACGAGGCAGCAAGGGCGGCCCTCCGGGACCGCCCTTGCCCTATCTTCGCTTGTTCCCGCATCCCCTCCGCTGTGGCATTGCACCGAGCGGGGTGGCGCTTCGCCACTATAGATACTGCCACACATCGTCAACACCGGCATCCGACGCGGGCACGCACTCGCTGATCGCGCGGGCGTTGTCTCCGGTTCCCGGGTCGATGAGACGAAGGTCGAGCACGTTTGGGTTCTCGAGCCAGCGTCCGTTGGGATCGACCAGCACTTTCACCCGCGGGTGAAGCAGGTCGTCGTTGTTGACGCGGAAGACGACAGCGGTCGAGTCATCGTCGAGCCGCACGACCGCCCCCATCGGGTAGATGCCGAGCATGGCCACGAGCGCCTTCGTGAGGCTCGGATCGTAGGCCTTCCCCCGGCCCTGCATCAGGACTGCGAGCGCCTTGTCGGGTCGGATCTCGCGCCGGAACGGCCGGCGCGTCGTCATCGCGTCGTACGCATCGCACAGCGCGACCACCTTGCTGAAGAGGTGCTGTTCCTGGCTTGCCGGGACCTCAGGATACCCCTGCATGTCGTGGCGCATATGGTGCTCGTACGCGACGATCATCGGCATCTGATCCACGAGCTGGATGCGCTTGAGCAGGTCGGCGCCTTCGGTCGCGTGGCTCTTGACGACCTGCCATTCGTCGCCCGTGAGTGGCCCTTGCTTGTTCAAGATGTCCTCGGGAATCCGGACCTTGCCCAGGTCATACAGCAGCGCCGAGAGCCCGAGCGACTTCAGAGAGTCGTTGTCAAGGCCGAGGGTGGCACCTAGCGACAAGGAGAGAATGCACACGTTGATCGAGTGGTTGAGCGTGTAGTCGTCGTGACCCTTGAGAGCGGTCAGGCCGAGGACGGCCGCCGGATCGGTGAAGAGGTTGTCGAGCATCGAGCTCACAACGCGCTGGAGCTGGTCCACGTCGAACACCTTGCCCAGCTTCACCTGGGTCTCGACATCGCGCATGGCCGTCATGCCGCTGTCGTACGCCTCGCGTGCCCGGGCCTTGTGCTCGCGTCCCTCGGCCTCCTTGTCGCCCTCTTCGAGAGTGGTGGTCTCGGCAATGGTGATCGCCCGCGCACCCTTCTGCTCCAGGAAGATCATGGCCGCTTCGATATCGTGGATCTTCTCATCGGCCAGTAGGTCGACAAGCGCCGCCGCGTCGTTCAGCCCGAACCCGTCGAGGAGCGTCAGCGCCGAGATTCCTTCGCCAAGGAGCTGTTCAACCAGCTTGCGGTAGGTGACGCTCTCCTCGGGGAACACCTGGTTCTCCACGAACAGGGTGCCTTTGTAGACGTTGACGGTCACAGACTCGAACCCGAGTCCGGCGATGTCGGTGGCGGCTTTGACGAGCTCCTCGATCGACTGTGCGACGAGAGGGTGGGTCACAGGGTAGAGTCCTGCGTTCGTGTGGGACACCGCCAGGGTGCGCAGGAGCTCCTTGGCGCGCGCCAGCTTCTTGGGCGTGGCGAAGGGGACTTTCGCCGAACCGCGCGCCTGGGCTGCGATCTCCTCAGGGCTCTCGAGGTCTTCGCGGTCGGGTCCGGATGAGTCAGTCACGGGGCATCGCTCCTTGTTTCTCTATTCCTTGTCCTGTGCCAGGTTCTCGACTGCGCGCTGGGCGAGGAAGCGCAGCTCCTTGTTCTTGCGTCCGAACAGGAAGCGGCGTCCCGCCAATCGGCGAAGCACCGGCAATGCGTCGGTCGAACCGATGGACTCCAGACTCTTGATGACTTCCTTCTTGAGTTCATGATTCCTCTCGAAGACATTGATGTCCCCAAGGATACGGACTAGGGCAGGCAATGTCTCCACGGCGCCAACGCGTCCTATCTCGTGAATCGCGAAGCGGCGCGTTTCCGGATCCCAGTGGCCAAGCGCCTTGCTCAGCGCGGCTCTGGAGTCCACACCGGGAGTGCCGGCGAGCGCGGCGATGGCGGTACGTCGGACATCGGCATCGAGGTTCTCGAGTGCCTGCGCGATCACGGGCACGACGCGCTTGTCGCCAAGCGATGGAAGCATCTTGAGGATCCCGATCGCCGATGCGGAGTCTTCGGTTCGCAGTCGTCGGACCGCAACTCCCAAGAGCGGCTCGCCCATGCCACGCAGGACAGGCAAGAGCAGAGAGCGGGAGGATGTGCCCGCTTGCATGTAGTGGGTCAGCAGGGCCTCGGCGCCCGCCGGCCCCGCCGCCACCAGTATCTCGCCGGCGATAGCGGCATCGGCATCGGTAAGGGGTGCACGGCAGACATCTGCCAGGGTGTCCGGGTCAGCGAGTTTGGAGCGCGCCGCCTCAACATCCATTGAGAGCGCGGGCTCGGTGTACAGCTCGTCGAGCCGTCGGAGCGCCTCGCGTACCGCCGGGAACGCGCCGTCTCTCGCAGCCAGAGGGAGTGCCTCACCGATGGCTGTGACCGCTTCTGTGTCCGGGTTCGCTCGCGAGATCGCCACGGTCGTGGTGAGCGCCTTTCCCGATGCAAGCGACGGGCTCGCGATGGCGATCTGTCGGTCGAGTTCGGCGGTGTCTTCCTCGGTGGTGGCCTCCGCGACGAGCTCGACGGGGTCGGCATCGACCGGGACGCCGGACTCCGCCTCGGTTCGCGGTGAGGGCGCGAGCATCATCGCCACCTGGTCAAGGACTTCCGGCGGCAGCTCAAGGGCCCGGGCGAGGCGTCCGGGGTCGGTGTTCGCCTGCATCGCGACGATCGAGAGCAGTCGGGCGAGCGCTGCGGGGCTCATGTTCGCGAGGACGCCCATCATGCCCTTCATCCGTGTGCCGGATGCGTCAGCGCGCATCGCGTGTGCAAGGATGCGCATGCGGCTCTGCTCGTCGAGTCGCAGAAGCGCTTCGGCTATCCGCGCCTCCGCGATATCCCGCGTCGCGTCCTCGAGCCTGCCGATCGCGGTCGCCAGGTCGTCTTCGCCCTCACCTTGCGATGCCGAGGCGGACCATTTCTCCGCGGCGGCCATGGTCTTGGACCCGATCTCTTCTAGCGGGACAGCCAGGATGTCGACGCCGAGGATACCTTCCTCGGCGGACGTGCGCAACGAGACCTCGATCACCGCGATTCTGCTCACACCCGCTGCAGCGAGCGCGTTGCGGACTCCCCGCTGCCGGACTGCCACCGGATCCTCGTTGGCCACCTCGACGAAGCGGGTCGCATCCTCGGCGGTGATATCCGGCGCGATCACGAGCTGCCCGACCTGCATCGCGTGGAGCGTTTCGGCGAACGTGGCGACCTGGCTTTGCCCGGATGCGAGCTCAACCTCCCCGACGCGGAAGCCATGTGGATCGACCACATAGCGCAAGGGTCCGAGCGTCGTGGTGACAGCGTTCGATCGCTCCACGAAGCGGGAGACTGCCTGGGCGGGCAGGTCGCTCGTTGGCGGATAGAGGCGAGCCGCGTAGGACGCGCCGGCGAGCAGGCGTACGACCTCCTCGGCCATGGGGTGACCCTCGCCCTCCATCTCGCCTCCTCACACGACGCTTCTTCTAGCGCAATGCTACACCTCACCTATCGGCATATCTCCCCATCTTCTGGGTGGTATCCGTCACCGCCCCGTGTTGACCGGCGCGACGCAGTGGGCACAAACCGGTTGGAGCTTCCGACTATGCGGCCGATATAGTCATCAGGGCGCCATGCTTTGCACGGCAGGTGATGCGGCACGCGCGAGATGGGAGCGACTGCGTCCGTGGCCCTCAAGACAGACATCTACTATAAGGGGCTCGCCGAGGAGACTCTCAAGCGCGCCGGCATCATCGAGCCGCCCGTGCCGGTGACTGCCGTCGCGGACTACTACGGGCTGCCCGTGCGCGATGTGGACATGCCGGGATTCTTCCACGCGGCCACCATCAACGAAGATGGTCTTCCGGTCGTGCTGCTGAACGTGCGCAGGGACGAGTCCACGCGATACAAGGCACTCGCGCATCTCATCGGCCACCTTCTGATCGTGCTGGACGATTCGGGGGCAAGCTATCCCAGGGACAATCTCGATCACCGGGCGGCCGACGTGATCGCCGAGGAGCTCCTGATGCCCTCGTTCATGGTGCGCGAGCAGGCTGCGAAGTGGTTCAACGACTACAGGTATCTTGCGCGCTTGTTCGGAGTCACCGAGCAGGAGATGATGCGCAAGATGCTCGACTTGGGCATCATCAAACAGCGGGGCGTTCTCTGGGACTACTGATATCATCGTGTCGTGCTGCGCGCGGTCCTCTTTGACCCGCAGCCCGTCATTCGTCACGAGGGAGGGTTCATGCGGACGTCTTATGCCGTGGGGGTCGATGTCGGCGGCACTCGCATCGCTGCGGGGCTGGTCGAGCGTAAGGGCCGCATCATCAAAGACGCGAAGGTGCTCACTCCACAGAGCGGCCCGTTCGCCGTTGTCGACGAGATAATCGACTGCATCGGTCAAGTCGTCTCAGGCGTTCAGGCGAGCGAGATCGCGGGCATTGGGATCGGTCTTCCCGCGCAGATCGATTTCCTGCGCCAATCCGTCGAGTTCTGCACCAACCTGCCTCTGGCCGGGGTCGACGTCCGGGCGCTCGTGATGTCGCGCCTCCGGCACGAGGTCACCATCGACAACGACGGTAACCTTGCCGCATTCGGCGAGTTCCGTTTCGGCGCGGCCAAGGGCTCACGCGACTTCCTCATGATCACGCTTGGCACCGGCGTCGGCGGGGGGATGTTCGTGGACGGCGAGCCCTACCGTGGTTCCCGCGGACTTGGCGGCGAGGTCGGGCACATGGTCGTTCAGATGGACGGACCGCCGTGTCCGTGCGGCGGAAACGGCCACATCGAGTCGTATCTCGGTCGTGCGGCCATCGCCGTGCGGGGCAAGGAAGCCGCCAAGGAGTACAAGGGCGGCGCCATTCTCAAGGAGGCCGGTGGAGACATCGACGCTATCACCGCCGAGGACGTCATCAAGGCGGCCCGCACCGGAGATGAGGTCGCCACCCGCATACTCATGGAGGCCGGCGTTGTCCTTGGCAGGGCACTTGTCGGGCTTGTGAACCTGCTCAACCCGCAGATGATCGTTGTGGGCGGCGGAGTCGGTGAGTCGGCACCGTTCATGATTGACCGGGCAGCCGAACTGATCGCCGAGGAAGCACTTGCGGGCCGGCGAGACGTGAAGGTGGTTCCCGCCGAGCTGGGGAACGATGCCGGAATGCTCGGGGCGGCGGCACTCGGTTTCGACGAGCACGACAAGCGGGAAGGGCTGCATCGGTGAGCGCAACCGTCTACTTCGCGCCGATGCGTACGACCGGGAAGAAGAGTCTGGTCACGCGATCGGGTCAGCTTCTCGAGCGCGCAGGGCTTCGCGAGGCCGTGGTTGATGGCGACTTGGTCGCCATCAAGCTCCACTTTGGCGAGCAGGGCAACACCGGATTCGTACAGCCCGTCTTCCTGCGCGAGGTGGTCGCCCGCGTCAAGGCGGTCGGCGGCAAGCCATTCCTCACCGATTCAAACACGCTGTACCGGGGACAGCGGGCGAACTCGGTCGACCACCTTGCATGCGCGATCCACAACGGCTTCTCCTACGCGACGGTCGAAGCTCCGATCATCATCGCCGATGGGCTCGATGGTCGGGACGCGGTCGACGTGCCCGTGAGCGGGACCCACTTCGACTCGGTCCGCATCGGTTCGGCCGCCGTGCATGCGGACGCGATGGTCGTCGTTACCCACGTGAAGGGCCATGAGGCCACCGGCTTCGGCGGTGCGCTCAAGAACGTGGGGATGGGTCTGGGGTGCCGGAGCGCGAAGCAGCGCATGCATTCGGACTTCAACCCGGATGTGGTTGCGGACAAATGCACCGCCTGCAACCGGTGTGTCCAGTGGTGTCCGGTGGGCGCGATGTCCATCGGGACCGATCGCGTGGCGGCGGTCGATCGCGCGCTGTGCTACGGGTGTGGCGAGTGCGTCGCGGCGTGCCCGTACGGTGCGATCGGAATTCAGTGGAAGACAACGCCGGAAGCGATTCAAGAGAAGATCGTCGAGCATGTGGCGGGCGCGGTGACCGGTAAAGAAGGCAAGGTCGTGTACCTCTCATTCGTGAAGGACGTCTCACCCGACTGCGATTGCTGGCACTTCTCGGACGCGAGCGTCGTGCCCGACATCGGCGTCCTGGCCTCGGCCGACCCGGTTGCAGTCGATCAGGCAGCCTACGACCTGGTCGTTGCAGCGCCTGGTGTGGCCGGGTCGCGTGGCGACGGCTATGGTGAGGGTGTCGATACGTTCAAGGAGATCACAGGTATCGACGGCACGCGTGCAATGGAGTACGGCGAGGAGATGGGTATCGGCACGCGGGACTACGATCTGGTTCGGGTGGACTGAGGCGGATCACACCGTTTGGGCGGACGGCTGGAGGGGCGGACCTATGGACTTTGGCGGCATACTCAAGCGGGCCTGGAACATCACGTGGCGCTACAAGGTCCTGTGGATCTTCGGCTTGCTTGCCGGCGGTGCTGGTAGAGGTGGCGGCAATTTCAACTACAACTTTGGCCGAGGGGATCTGGGCCAGCAGCAGATCGACAACCTCGCTGACTTCGGCAGCCGCATCGAGAGCGCTCTGCCTGTCATCATCGCGGTGGCCGTCTTCCTGTTCATCGTGGGAATCGGCTTCTGGATACTGAGCATCGCTGCTCAGGGAGGTCTCGTACATCTCGTGAGCGAAGCCGAGGAGTCGCGCGAGGTGCGCGCCGGCCTCGGCTGGACCGCAGGTTTCGCGAGGTGGGGCCGGGTCTTCCTGCTTCAGCTGGTGCTGTTCTTGCCGATCCTTCTCATCCTCGTGATCATGTCCTTCGTGGTCTTCGTGCCGATAATCCTCCCCATCATCTCCGGCAACGAACCCAGCGGGGCATCGTTCCTCGGCGCGTGCGGAGGCGTCATCTTTGGCGTCCTGCTCCTTGTGGTCATCGGGTTCATCGTTTCCATCGTCTACAACCTCGCCCTCAGGTACAGCGTGATAGACGATGTCCCGGCGTTTGCCGCGATCGGACAAGGGTGGAACGACCTCAAGGCCCGGTTCAAAGACATCTTCCTGATGTACCTCATCGTCGTCGCTGTCGGCTTCGCGTACGGGGTTGTCGTCGGCGTTGTGGGCGTCGTATTCGGCATCACTATCGGACTTGCCGCAGCCGGAGGCGCCTACGCGGTAGCCGGGATCGTGTCGTTCGCGCTGTTCCTGCTGCTGCTCGTGCCCGGTGCGGTGTACTCGACATATGTCTCCTCGGTCTGGACGCTGTTCTTCCGCGAACTGACCGGCCGCGGCGTTCCGGCTCTGCAAGTAGCTCCCGCGTATGGCGGACCGGCCGTACCCCCGTCTGTGGCGCCTGAGTACGTGCCGGCACCCCTCGGCACGCCGGGCGAGTACGTGCCTGCGCCCCCGGCTCCTCCGTCGTTCACCGGCGACTACATGACTCCTCCACCCCCTCCCGCCCCGCCTGCGCCCGCAGAGCCCATGGCTCCGGCCGAACCAGACTCTCCGGACCTGCCGGGCTCCGGGTAGTGCGGTCGCGATGCCCGGTCGGCTCCTCGTCTGCGCGACGCCCATCGGCAACCTTGCCGATGTGACGCTGCGCGTGCTCGACGCGCTGCGTGCTGCCGACGTGATAGCTGCCGAGGACACCCGCGTCACGCGCAAGCTTCTCGCGCGCTACGAGATCACAACGCCGCTGGAGCGCTACGACGAGCACACCGCGGCGGAGCGCACACCACGGCTCGTTGAGCGCATCGCTGCTGGCAAGACGGTCGCCATCGTATCCGACGCCGGGACTCCCGGTGTCTCGGATCCGGGCGCGCGTCTGGTCGACGCGTGCATCGAGGCTGGAGCGCTCGTCGAAGTCCTCCCTGGTCCGAGCGCGATCCTGGCGGCGCTGGTCGCCAGCGGGTTGCCCACGCATGCGTTCTACTTCGGGGGCTTCCTGCCAAGGAAGGCGGGCGAGCGCACCCGCGCGCTTGCCGCTCTCGCCGCTCTCGATGCGACGCTGGTGTTCTACGAGTCGCCGAAGCGCACGGCGAAGACGCTGGATGCGCTCGCAGAGGCGTTCCCCGGTCGGCAGGCTGCGATGGCGCGCGAGCTGACCAAGCTGCATGAAGAGGTGATGCGTTCGAGCATCGAAGACCTTGCCGCACAGATAGCCTCACGTGAGCTCAAGGGCGAGGTCGTGCTGCTTGTTGGACCACCGGTGACCGCTGGTCCCGAGGTCGCCGACGATGAGGTCCGACGTCTCCTTGGCGAAGCGCGAAGCAGGGGTCTGACCAAGAAGGACGCCGTTCGCGAGGTGGCCGAGACAACGGGGCTGGCGCGCAACCGCGTCTACGGGATAGCACACGCGGGCACCGACTCCTGAGAGAGCCATCGCCCGCGTTCAACCCCCAGGGAAGCCCTTCGGCTATCGCGCCTTGATCGTCCGGATGCAGTCGGAGCAGACCGGGCGGCCCTTGATCTCGCCGACGCCTTCTGTCCCACCGCAAATCGTGCAGACGTCTTTGTGCTTCTGCAGGATGATCCTGTCGCCCTCGACCATGATCGACATCGGGTCCTTGACGTTGATGCCGAGCGTGCGGCGCAGTTCCATTGGAATGACGATACGACCGAGGTCGTCCACGCGCCTGACGATGCCGGTGTCGTTCATGGCAGCCGCCCTTCGAACTCGTAGCCGCCCCTGGTCGGAGAAAAGCGGTATCATCTCCTCGGGGCACACCCGAACACTTCCAAGATTACCCAAGCACTGGAGTTCCATAACACATGAGCAGGGATTCGTTCTACCTCACCACACCGATCTACTACGTGAACTCCGTCCCGCACCTCGGCACAGCGTACACGACGATAGCTGCAGACGCCCTCGCGCGCTACCGGCGCATGACGGGCCGCGACGTCTTCTTCCTCACCGGGCTCGACGAGCATGGTCAGAAGGTCGCTCAGGCCGCCGAGGAGCACGGCATGTCGCCGCAAGAGTGGGTCGATTCTATCGCGCCCAAGTTCATGGAAGCCTGGCAGATGCTCGGCATCTCCAACGACGGCTTCGTCCGCACCACCGAGGAGCGCCACAAGCGCGGCGTTCAGGCCTTCTGGCAGGAGCTCCACGATCGCGGCTTCCTCCACAAGGGCTCCTACGAAGGCTGGTATTGTGTCCCCGATGAGACGTACTACGCCGAGGAACAGCTCGCCGAAGGCAAGTGCCCGGGATGCGGGCGCGACGTCGAGTTCATCCGCGAGGAGAACTGGTTCTTCAAGCTGTCGGAGTTCGGCGACAAGCTGCTCGCTTTCTACGAGGAGCGCGAAGCTGCGGGGCGACCTTTCATACAGCCCGAGACGCGCCGCAATGAAGTGGTTTCCTTCGTAGAGGGTGGCCTGAGAGATCTCTCGATCTCGCGCACCAACTTCACCTGGGGCGTTCCGCTGCCCTTCGATGAGGGACACGTAACCTATGTCTGGATCGACGCTCTGCTGAACTACATAACCGCGGTCGGATACGGCGATCCGGACAAGGCCGAGGAGTTCGCCCTGCGCTGGCCGGCTCAGTATCATTTCGTCGGCAAGGACATCATCAGGTTCCACTGCGTCATCTGGCCGGCGATGCTCATGGCTGCGGGCGTGGCTCTTCCCGAGACCGTGTTCGCGCACGGCTTCCTGCTCACCAAGGGCGAGAAGATGAGCAAGTCCAAAGGCAACGCAGTGTCACCCGCCGACCTTGTCGACCGTTTCGGCGTCGATGCATATCGCTACTACTTCTTGCGCGACGTCCAGTTCGGATCGGACGGATTGATCTCGATGGAGTCCATGGTCCAGCGCTACAACGGCGACCTGGCCAACGACTGGGGCAACCTGTGCTCGCGCCTGTTTAACATGGTCGGCAAGTACTTCGACGGCGTGGTTCCCGAGCCGCCCGCAGGCAAGCCGACCGACGCGGACGCGACACTCAAAGCCATCGCCGGCTGCCTGCCCGAGAAGTACGAGGACGCGATGTCGCGCCTCGACTACACGTGTGCGCTCGAAGCGGTCTGGGACCTCGTCAAAGAGACCAACCGCTACATCGAGAACGAAGCACCGTGGAACCTCGCCAAAGCCGAG
>JAUXNU010000035.1 GCA_030682655.1 Actinomycetota bacterium
AAGGGCGCGAGTTACTACGAGCTGTACCAGCAGCGCGCCGCGGACAACATCGGCGAGCTCATCAACATCGCGCTCGACGCCGTAGAGGACGCCAACAAGGCGAAGCTCGATGGCGTGTTCCGCAACATCGATTTCAACAGCGAGGCGAATCTCGGCAAGACGCGCGACCGTAACCGTCGCCTCAAGATGCTCCTCGAGGACTTCCACAAGCCCGAGCTCGACATGAGCCCCGGCCGGGTTTCCGAGGACGTCATCGGCAACACCTACATCTACCTCATCGAGCGCTTCGCGGCCGATGCGGGCAAGAAGGCCGGCGAGTTCTACACACCCCACGCTGTCTCCGAACTCGTGGCTAAGCTCGCCGCGCCCGAGTCCGGTGACGAGATCTGCGACCCGGCATGTGGCTCGGGCGGTCTTCTTATCGAAGCGGCACGGACGGTGGGGGGCAGCGATTTCGCGCTCTACGGCATGGAGGCCAACGGCTCGACGTGGGCACTCGCCCGCATGAACATGTTCCTCCACGGGGCGGACAGTGCGCGCATCGAGTGGTGCAACACGCTCAACAGCCCCTTGCTCGTGGAGAACGACCGTCTCATGCGGTTCGATGTGGTGGTGGCCAACCCGCCGTTCTCGCTGGACAAATGGGGTGCCGAGGAAGCTGCGAACGACCGCTACAACCGCTACTGGCGGGGCATCCCGCCCAAGAGCAGGGGTGACTGGGCGTTCATCACCCACATGGTGGAGGTCGCGCGCGAACGTGCGGGCCGGGTCGCGGTGGTCGTCCCTCACGGCGTCCTCTTCCGCGGGCAGGCCGAGAAGCGCATCCGGCAGCACATGATCGAGGAGAACCTGCTCGACGCGGTCATCGGGCTTCCCGGCAACCTCTTCCCCACGACCGGAATCCCGGTGGCGATCCTCGTGTTCGACCGTTCCCGCGAGAAGGGTGGCGCACGCGAGGACTGCACCGACGTCGTCTTCATCGACGCCAGCAAGGAGTTCGCACCCGGCAAGAGCCAGAACACGCTCACGCCAGACCAACTTACGCGGATTGTGGAGACCTATCGGACCCGTGCCGCTGTGGACAAGTTCTCCTATGTCGCACCGGCCGAGGAGATCGC
>JAUXNU010000036.1 GCA_030682655.1 Actinomycetota bacterium
CACCGAAGATGATCGGGCGCTCGCCGGCCGCGAGTCGCGCGCAGAAGATCGCAACCACGCCGCCCTCGCCTCGCCAGTCCTGCCTCGGACCATACACGTTGCTGAAGCGGAAGCTCGCGAAATCAACAGCCGTGGACACGATCTCCTCGGCGAGAAACTGCTCCGCGGCAAGCTTCGAGCGACCGTAGGGATTCGCAGGCGCCTTGTGCGCGTCTTCCGAAAGCGGCACCACCGACGGCTCGCCGTAGACGGCCGCCGAAGAGGCCGAGATCATCCGCTTCGCGCCTGCAGCCGCAGCGGCAGCCGCAACCATGCGGGTGCCCTCGGCGTTGACCTGCCAGTCCCGTTCCGGGTCGCGCAACGATTCGGTCACGCTCGCCTGTGCCGCGAGATGGACCACGGCATGCGGGCCGAACTCGGCGATCAGGGCGGGAAACGCCGGATCGAGGATATCGAGCTTGCGAAACCACGCCGCAGGGTGGAGATCCTCGATGGAGCCGGTCGACAGATCGTCGATCACGCCGACCTCGTGCTCACCTGAAAGCGCATGCACGAGATTGCTGCCGATGAAGCCAGCCCCTCCGGTGACAAGAATGCGCATCGGACCCTGCTTCCTACTGCTTACCTGGCGCGGGCGCGTCCGCGAGCACTCGCACGTCGTCGAGTATCGCCTGAACGATGAGCCTGTAGCGCGCGCTGTAGGGTGGATGGCACGCGGTGAGCGTAAGCATGGGCTCCTCGGTATGTGCCACGACATCCACGCGGTCCGGCGTCACTTGAAACGTCCTGACCACCCGGTACCGGTAGCGCCGGTACGGCGAGTAGAAGTCAATCGTATCACCGGCAGCAAGAACGTCGAGGCGGCGGAAGGGCGCCCCGAAGGTCGTGCGATGCCCAGAGATCCCGACATTGCCCGTGGGGCCAGGCAGGTCCGTGAAGCCAATCCAACCCGGACCCCTCTTGAGCGTGGCGCGGGTCGCATGCTTCACGACTACAGTGTCGAGCGCCATTCCTGGAATCACGAGCCTGCCGAAGATACCGCCATCGGGCACACCGAGCCAGTACGCGCGGTCCTGTTCCGCCCACCCGCTGAAATCGAGCACCGGCTTGCCGTCACTCTCGAGTAGTCTCTCGGGACGGGCAGCCGAGACCGCGCCGAGCGAGTCGAGCTCGCCGCGCAGCGTTCGCTGCGAGACAGACGCGCGAATGTTGGTGACGGTGTAGTAGACCGTGAGCCCCAGCGCAACGCCGAGAAACACGTTGCCAAGGGTCCTCGCCGCGGTCCGCGCGAGCGCTCTCGGGACACGCGGACCTGCGATTGCAATCTCGGTCACTGCGTCCCCTTCCTCCCGCGCGTCGTCCGGACGGGCCGTCGTGCTCTAGTTGTTGTTTCCGTCACACGAAATATGTGACGGAGATTACAGATTCGTCGTAAAGATTGTAGCCCCGGGTACCGATAGTTCAGGTGAAGATTGAAAACCGCACATCGCGACATGCTCCCCGACAAAGGCACCGCCGGTCGAAAGGCTGGCTTCGCAAAGTCACGGGTCTAACGGAAGGGTCACCTTCCCACGACAGCCGGACCACCGGGTTCGAGACCGAAGGCCATACGGCCCCGGTTCCACCCAAAGCGAAAAGGGAGGAGCCGGGACCGATGTGCATCAAGGGCTCGAACAGGGGTGTGTGTGACGATGATCATGACGAAGACAACGCGGATCTCCCGCCTGGCTCCCATCGCAGCAGCCGTCGCCATCGCACTCGCGGCTGCCCCCGCAGTTGCGGGCGCACTCGGTGCCGCTCCGGCCAGCGCGACGGTGGCCGTCAAGTTCGCTTCCAGACTCGAAGCCAAGCCAGCCCCGGTCGTGAAGGTCGCCAAGAGCCTCACCCCCGTCGCGGTGAAGGCCGAGACCGCCGCCGTGCAGACGGCATCCCCCAAGGCCGCCGCCCCTGCGCCGGTCGCCCCCCGCATGACCCTCTCCGCGACCACGGTGGCCGGTGCCGCAAAGGCGAGCACGTCTTCGGCGAGCACCCCGACCAAGCGCAGCGTGGCGGCAACCGACGATCTCTCCGAGGCTCGCGCGATTCTCGCCGGCCTCATCTCCCAGCACCCAGTGCTTGCCGGAGTCACAGTCTCCATCGGTACGACCCCGGACGGACACCAGGCAGTGGCGTACTACAAGAGCGGCCGGATCGTCATCAGCCCGACGCACACCGCAAGCCTCAGCAGGATCCTCAAGCACGAGATCTGGCACATCATCGACTGGCGGGACAACGGCCGCATCGACTGGGGCGAGAACGTACCCCCGCGCCAGTAGCGTGAGACTCTCCTCCTTCGCACGCACAACACCCTGCGACGCAGAAGCGAGACCGACTCTCAACAG
>JAUXNU010000037.1 GCA_030682655.1 Actinomycetota bacterium
ATCCGGCTCATACAGCAACGAGCCTACGGCTTCCACGACCCCTTCGCACTGATAGCGCTCGCCCAGCTCACGCTCTCCGGACTCTGCCCCCCGCTACCCGGAAGAGGTCGGGCGTGACCCACACATGTGTCACAAGATCCCGAAATGATCGATCCTGCCGTCCAAAGCCAGGTAGCGAGAATCTGGATACCGATACCGATGAGTTCGAATCGGCCACCGCTGACACCGGTGAGCCGAGGCCAGAGAAGCACTCCGAGCCCGGCGAATCCGACCGTCAGGCCCAGGTAGCCCCTCCAGGTGGGACGGTCCATGCCGGGCACGACCGATTCCGCGGTCGCGATCCACAGCGGCAGCAGCGCGACGATGAGTGCAGCGAGGCTGCTGGGGATGCGTTCCTCGGCCAGGAAGGTCCCGTACTGCCCGCCGACGAGCAGGAAGATGCCAACAACCACGATGGTGCGCATGTCGCGCTTTGACACCTTCAGCGAACGGCCGCGCCACTTGGCGAATGCGAGCATGAGAAGGCCGGCCGGCAACGAGCGCATCGCCATGAAGAGCGCTGGCGGCAGATCGGCCTGAAGGCCGATGCGGATGGCCAGATAGGTTGTGCTCCACACTACGTAGAGGGTCGCGAATGCCGCGATGAGTTTGGTCTTGTGAGACCAGTTCAATGGGTTGAGTGTCAACGCGTGACCTCACATGCGGCTATATGTGTGGCGGACTCGCCAAGGATAGCGCGGGACGGATTCTGGAGCGAGATGCGGGAGCGACGGGCCGTTGGCAACAGCCTCGCGTTTCGGACGCGCTACACTTACGCAATGCCGCGCTACAACTTCTCACGCCCAGCGCTATCGGTCGACATCGTCCTCGTGGCGGGGCCACCACACGCCCGCGAGGTCCTTCTAGTTCTGCGGCGATTCGATCCCTACTCCGGCGAGTGGGCTCTCCCCGGTGGCTTCGTCGAGGAGGGTGAGCGCCTGCGTGACGCGGTTCTTCGCGAACTTGCCGAGGAGACCGGTGTCGAGTGGGACGGTCCGATGCAGCAGGTAGCCGCCTACGGGGACCCAGGCCGGGACCCACGCGGATGGACCGTAAGCGTCGCGTGGGTCGCTGACGCCGGCGAGTCGCCTCCGTCGGCGGTCGGCGGCGACGACGCAGCCGAGGCTGCGTGGCATCGGCTGGATGACCTGCCCCGGCTGGCGTTCGATCACTCGGGGATGATCGTCGACGCGCTCTCCGTCCTTGGCATTGACGGGTCTTCGCCCGGTCACTAGAATGGCCGGACAAGTGAATAGCCGCCTGTGATGGGGAAGAGTACGCGGACCCAGTAGGACCACCAGAGAGCCGGGGTAGCTGAGAACCGGTGTCCGAAGAGCTGCGGAACATGGCCCCGGAGGCTTCCGGAGGAAACGCGAATAGCGGAGTAATGCCGGACGGTCGCCCCCGATACCTTGGGCTAGAGAGCATAGAACCCCTCGCGCAATGACCCTGCCCACCGCGAGCGAGCTACCACCGGTTCCGTGCTTGAGAGGTTCTCCACAGGAGAGCGAAGTCGGGTGGTACCGCGAGACGCACACGCTTCTCGCCCTGACACAACACACTGTTGTCGGGCGGGGGGCGTTTTCTATTGGAGGTGGAACGGATGAGCAAGAGCTGGGAAGAGATCAATGCGCGCATCGCGTCGGGTGAAGCCGTCGTGATGACCGCCGAGGAGTTCGCGGAGGTGGCGGCCTCCGACGGAGTCAAAGCGGCAGCGCGCAAGGTCGACGTCGTGACAACGGGGACGTTCGGGCCGATGTGCTCGAGTGGCGCCTTCCTCAACTTCGGTCACTCCGATCCGCCTATCAAGATGCAGACGATCACGCTCAACGACGTACCGGCGAGTGGCGGTCTGGCCGCGGTGGACACCTACCTCGGCGCGACCGAGCCCTCGCGTTCGAAGGGTATCGAGTACGGCGGCGCGCACGTGATCGAGGATCTCTTGCGCGGACGTGCCGTGCGGCTTCGCGCGACCGGACCCGGGACGGACTGCTACCCGCGTACCGAGATCGACACCTGGGTCACGCTCGAGGACCTGAATCAGGCGTACCTCTTCAACCCGCGCAACGCGTACCAGAACTACGCGGTGGCCGTGAATACGGGCGACCAGGCGCTCTACACCTACCTCGGCACTCTTCTGCCGAGGCTCGCCAACGCTACGTACTGCTCGGCCGGTGCGCTCTCGCCGCTACTGAACGATCCGACGTACCGAACGATCGGCGTGGGAAGTCGGATCTTCGTGGCCGGGGCGCCGGGGTATGTCGCCTGGGAAGGGACGCAGCACAACCCGAACCAGAACCGCGACGAGCACGGCGTGCCGACCGCACCGAGCGGGACGATCGCCGTGATAGCGGACTTGAAGGCGGCCTCGCCCGAGTTCTTCTCGGCGGCGACGTTCACAAAGTACGGTGTGAGCGCGTTCGTTGGCATCGGTATTCCGATACCGGTGCTTGACGAGGAGATAGCCGAGACGCTCGCCCTGACCGACGAGGACCTGACGGCGACCGTGTTCGACTACGCGGTGCAACACCGAAGCCGACCGTCGCTTGGGCAGGTCACCTACGCACAGCTTCGCACCGGCTCGATAGAGGTTGATGGCAAGCAAGTCCCGACCGGTCCGATCAGCTCGCTCCCGAAGGCGCGGGCCATCGCCGCCGAGCTCAAGAGATGGATAGCCGAGGAGTGCTTCCCGCTGGCTCCTCCGCTACAGCAGCTCCCACAGCCTGGAAGCCAGTCGTTCAAGCCGCTTGAGATCCGCTCCGAGGAGGCGATCTAGCCATGCCACGCAAGAGACTCGATCTGACTTTTCCGCCCCGGCAGTCGCTCAAGCCGGTCATCTACCACCTGGTGAAGGATTACGATCTCGTTCCCAATATCATCCGGGCGCAGATCCAGCCGGGACAGCAGGGCAGGATGCTTCTCGAGATCACCGGCCGCAAGGAAGACTTCACACAGGGCATCGGGTTCCTCGAGGACCAAGGGCTTACGGTGAGCGAGGCGGCGAGCGACATCTTCCTCGACGAGGAGGCGTGCGTGGTTTGCGGGCTCTGCACTGCGGTGTGCAAACCCGGTGCCCTGGCGCTCGACAAGGCCGCCAGCCTCGTGTTCGACAAGGACAAGTGCGTATATTGTGAGGCGTGCGTTGTGGTGTGCCCACGACGTGCTGTGACGCTTCGGTTCTAGCTAGAGAAGCCACGGAGAATCGGATGCCTGACATACTCAGAAGACTCGGTACAGAGGTGCTCGTGATCGATGGGGCGCTCGGTACGATACTGCACCGCTATGACCTTCCGTCTGGTCAATGCCCCGAACAGCTCAACGTAACAGCCCCTGAGATCCTGCGGGAGATCCACCACAACTACCGGCTGGCGGGTGCGGACTGCGTTACCACGAACTCGTTCGGGGGCACGCGTGCCAAGCTCGCCGAGCACGGGCTAGCGGACCGTGTTGAGGAACTCGCCCGGGCGGGCGTGCGTCTTGCGCGCGAGAGCGGTGCCCAGCACATCCTTGCGAACATGGGTCCTACCGGCCTCGTGCTAGAGCCGCTGGGCAGTGCCACGTTCGACGACCTGTTCGAGATGTTCGCCGAGCAGGCTGCGGCGTTGGCAGCCGAGAGCCCCGATGCCATCATCATCGAGACGATGACCGACATCGCCGAGGCCCGGTGTGCCGTTCTCGCAGCGCGCTCCGTTTGCGACCTGCCGGTCTTTGCTAGCTGCACTTTCGGGGCTTCGGGCCGCATGGATCTCTCCGGCACCGATCCTGCCACTGCGGCCGTCATCTTGGAGGCCGCCGGCGCCAGTGCCGTCGGGATGAACTGCGGCCTCGGACCGGAGCAGATGCTGCCGCTCGTCCAAGAGATGGCAGCGGCGACGTCGCTCCCGATCATCGTTCAGCCCAACGCGGGTCTGCCCCGACTCGAGAACGGGTCGACCGTCTTTCCCGGTACTGCTGAGGAGATGGGCCGTCACGCCGCGCTCTTCGTGGAGGCGGGAGCCTCGCTTGTTGGCTCGTGCTGCGGGTCGACACCTGAGTTCACCGGTTCGATCTTCGACTTCGCCAAGGAATTGCCGGTGCGGACGGGCCGCACCGGGTTGCCCGGAGTAGTGCTCGCGGGCCCGCGCGGTCACGTTCGCATCGGCGCGGGCGCGCCGCTGGCGGTCATTGGCGAACGCATCAATCCTACCGGCAAGCCGGAGCTTGCGGAGTCTTTGCGCGCGGGCTCGATGTCGGTGGTCAGGTCGTACGCGACTGAGCAGGCTGCGGCCGGGGCGGACGTTCTCGACGTGAACGTTGGCGCGGCTGGAGTCGATCAGGTGGCGCGGTTGCGCGAGGCTGTACGTGCGCTCGTGGGAACCTCCGATCTGCCGCTTGTACTGGACAACACGGACCCGACCACTCTCGAGCCGGCGTTGCGAGAGTATCCGGGTCGCGCGCTGGTGAACTCCGTCAACGGAGCCGACGAATCGCTCTCGCTGGTTCTTCCGCTTGCCGCGCGCTATGGGGCGGCCGTGATCGTGCTTGCGCTCGACGATTCGGGCATTCCTGAGACGGTCGAGGGCAGAATCGCGATCGTGGAGCGGGTACGACGGGCCGCTCACGCCGCAGGACTCACCGACTCGGACCTGCTGGTAGACGCTCTCGTCATGACCGCTGCGACAGATGCGGACGCGCCTCGCACTACCGTTGGGACGCTCGCAGCGGCGCATGACCTGGGGCTGGCGACAGTCCTTGGCGTGTCCAACGTGAGTCACGGCTTGCCCGACAGACCGGTGCTGAACGCCGCCTTCGTTGCCGCCGCCGCTGCGGCCGGACTGGACGCAGGCATCATCAATCCTGACGATCACGTTGTCATGGAGGCGGTGCGTGTTGCCGATTCCGCGCGGGCGGCGGGCGGCGGCGCCGATGCCTATGGAGACGTGTGGGCCGCATGGGACGCGGCCTACGATTCTGCCTTGGCCCGGGCACGGGGTGGAGCGACCACAGAGGGCGAGTCCGTCGGCGCGGCCGACGAGCGCCCGGTTGACGCGCACCTCGCAGCCGCGGTCGAGCGCGGAGACGCGGACGGGGCTCCGGCGCTGGTCGATGCGCTCATCGCGGCGGGAGCGGAGCCTGCCTCGGTGATCGCGGGTGTGCTGACTCCCGCTATCCAGCGACTCGGTGAGGCATTCGGTCGCGGTGAGGTCTTTCTACCGCAGCTCATGGTTGCCGCTGAGGCGATGAAGACAGCGGTTGCCCGCGTCAAGACGTATCTGCCTGAGGACGCATCGCACAGCGAGGGCCGCGTTGCCTTCGCGACGGTGAAAGGCGATATCCACTCGATCGGCAAGGACATCTGCATCTCGCTTCTGGAGAGCCAGGGCTTTGAAGTGAGTGACCTGGGCGTCGACGTGGCTCCCGAGAGGGTGCTCGACGCGGCTTCCTCGGCAGATGCTGTGTGTCTGTCCGCGCTCATGACCACCACTTTGCCTGCGATGGAGCGCACAGTCGCTCTCCTCACCGAGGAGTACCCGGGCGTTCCCGTGTTCGTGGGCGGAGCAGTCGTGACGGGTGACTGGGCCGAGGGCATCGGTGCAGGGTACTCGGACGACGCACCCGGATGCGTGCGTGTCGTGCGCGAAGCCGTCGCGCAACGGGGAGCGCGAACGCGATGATCATCACCAAGCCCCGGGACTGGGAACGCATCAAGCGCAACCTGACCGATATCGAAGCGCACTCCGTGTTCATCATGGGGTGTGGACAGTGTGCCAGCGTCGCTGGAACCGGAGATGCGAAGGCGATCTTGCAGGCCAAGACGCGCCTGGAGCAGGACGGGTTCGAGGTCACGGGTTGGGCTATCGGCGAGGTGGCGTGTCACCTCGGTGGGACCAAGCTCGAGGCTCGGAAGAACAAGGGCAGCATCGATCGCGCAGATGCCGTGCTCGTGCTCACATGCGGTGCCGGCGTGCAGACCGTCGCGGACTCCACCGACAAGCCCGTGTTCCCGGGACTGGATTCGATGTTCCTTGGCAATGTCATCAGACATGGCGTGTTCGAGGAGCGCTGCTCGATGTGCGGCGACTGCGTGCTCGATCAGACCGCCGGAATCTGCCCCGTCACCACATGCCCCAAGGGACTTCTCAACGGTCCTTGCGGTGGCATGTGGGAAGGCAAATGCGAGGTACAGACAGACCGCGAGTGTACGCACGTTCGCATACAGAGACGGCTCGCAGAGCAACACCGCGGCGGGGTGACGTTCGTGCCTGCCAAGGACTACTCGAAGCATTTGAAGCCGGGCTCGATCAACATGCGCGGCGACAAGGGGGCGCGCGGGAAGTCCCGTGATTCAGGCACCGAGGGCGCAGGCGGTCACGTAGGTGACGGTGATGAGTAGGCTTCGCGAGGCGCTTGAGCGAGGCGAGTTCGTCGTTACCGGCGAGATCGCACCCCCTGTCGGTACCGACATAACCGCCATGAAGGCTTCTGTCGAGGCCGTCGGGCCGTTCTGCCATGCGCTCAACGTCACGGACAACCAAGGCGCGGCGTTGCACATGTCTTCGCTCGGTGCGGCGCTTGCCTTGCTCGAGTGGGGTTTCGAGCCGGTGTTTCAGCAGACGTGTCGGGACCGCAACAGGCTTGCGCTGCAGTCTGACTTGTTGGCAGCCTCGATGCTCGGCATCGAGAACGTGTTGTGCATCACGGGTGACGATACGCGACACGGCGATCACCCCCAGTCCAAGGCGGTCTTCGACCTTGACTCGACGCAGCTCATCTCGGTCGCCACCAACATGAACCATGGGACTGACATGATGGGGAGGCCCTTGACGGGTGGGACGGATCTCTTCGTTGGAGCGGGCTTGTTCCCCGAAGTCGAGCCTTGGGACATCCAGCTCGGTCGCGCGATGCGGAAGGTGGAGGCCGGGGCGATGTTCTTCCAGTCACAGGCCATCTTCGATATCGAGAAGTTCGCACGCGCGGTTGAGGGCCTGCGTCCGACCGGCGTCAAGATCATCGCGGGCGTGCTGCTACTCAAGAGCCCGCGGATCGTGGACTTCATCAACGAGAAGCTTGCCGGGCTCATGGTGCCCGACGCGATCGCCGACCGCATCCGGTCGGCCGCCGATCCCTTTGCCGAGTCCGTCAGACTCGCGACCGAGCAGGTTCGAGGGCTGAGGGCCATCGCGGACGGCGTCCACATCATGCCGCTTGGCGCTGACGACGCGGTGGGCGATATCGTCTCAGGAGCCGGCCTGTCGTAGGGTCGATCATCCCTTGACGCGTCGGCCACACGTCCTCTCATACCCGCCGTCAGTCAGCGCGCCACGCCATTCATCACAAGCGACCCGTATCTCGCCATCTGCCGACAACGTTTGCATCAGCAGGCGGAGTGGGCTCGCGGTAGAGCCGACTGAGGTGCATTCGGGTTTCTTGAGGAGCTGGCGGATCTCATGTTTCGGTTCCAGCAGGCGTCACGTCCGGATTGTCTGGACTACGAGCAGATACGGCTGCTGTCGCTTAGAGCGGCCAAGTTCGACGCGCTGTCGGTGCTGTTTGGGCTCGATCTCGCTCACTACGTCGAGGCGATCGATGCGCTTCTGGAGGTCTGCCCGGGGGTGCCCTCATGCCCGGTCCGCTCCACAGGGGTGCTCGAGGCCGGTCGCGATGCATTGGCCTGGACCCGCAACGTCGGCAACGTCGGACCGATACACGCGGAGCACATCCGCTTGTTCGGCGGCGAGAACTCGAAGGACCCCATGCCGTGCGTGGCGTCTTGCGGTTCCATGTACCTGACCGGGGATCCTGTGGCTGTTGGCGTTCAGCTGGAGCGCTCGTACGCCGAAGCGGGATTCGCGCCCGTATGCCCTGATACCTGTCCCTCACATATCACGAACGAGCTTAGGTTCATCGCGCACCTTCTCTGGAGGGCATCCGCTGGCGATGCCACCGCGCTCGAAGGGGCTCGCCAGTTCCTAGCCTCGATATTTCACGAAGGTCGCCGAGCCGGTTCTGAAGTTCCGAATCGACCCTCCTGCCACGATATCGCATCTGTCTGAGCGTCGCTCACGTCACCCGTGGCCCTTCGCGAGCCCGGACGGGTCTTCCAGGGCCGT
>JAUXNU010000038.1 GCA_030682655.1 Actinomycetota bacterium
GGTCGACCGCGAGGAGCGACCTGACGTGGACGCCATTTACATGAAGGCGGTCCAGGCCATGACCGAACACGGCGGATGGCCGATGAGCGTGTTCCTGACTCCTGACCGTGAGCCGTTCTATGGTGGTACGTACTATCCGGACACCCCACGCCACGGCATGCCGTCATTTACCCAGGTGCTTGAGCGCATCGCCGAGCTGTGGCAGACGCAGCGAGACGAGGTTGTCGACGCCGGTACCCGGCTGTCTGCGATGCTCGCCAGTGGCGACACAGTCGCGGGCTCGTCGGGCGTGCCCCTCGGCCGCGAGGTGCTCGATGCGGCTGTTCGTGGATTGTCGCGCACGTTCGATCGCAGACACGGTGGCTGGGGCGGTGCTCCCAAGTTCCCACAGCCGGCGGTCCTAGAGTTCCTCCTGCGGAGATATGTGGCGACCAGCGACGAGGCGCTGCTGGAGATGGTCACCCACACCCTCGATGCGATGGCCCATGGGGGGATATACGACCAACTCGGCGGAGGCTTCCACCGCTACGCCACCGACGCGTTCTGGCTCGTGCCGCACTTCGAGAAGATGCTCTACGACAACGCTCAACTCGCACGGGTCTATCTGCACGCGTGGCAGGTCACTGGCGATGCTTTCTACAGGCGCATTGTCGAGGAGACTCTCGACTACGTTGCTCGCGAGATGCTAGACACCCACGGCGGTTTCTACTCGGCGCAGGACGCGGACTCGGAGGGCGAGGAGGGGCGCTTCTTCGTTTGGAGGCCTGACGAGATTGTGGCGGCGCT
The DNA here is from genome assembly GCA_030682655.1 of Actinomycetota bacterium. Lineage (NCBI taxonomy): Bacteria > Bacillati > Actinomycetota > Actinomycetota bacterium. Next base: position 787 of record JAUXNU010000038.1, read on the forward strand.
TGACGACCACTCAGCTGATCCGGCGGGTGATGCCCAACTCTTCATGTCAACTTATGGCGTCACCGAGCGCGGCAACTTCGAGGGCTCGAATATCCTGCACGCGGCCAAGTCGATCTCGCGGGCAGCCGTTGAGTCATCACTCGACATCGCGGATGTCGAGGCGCAAATCCAACGCGTGCGCGAGCGGCTGCTGACGGTTCGATCCGGCCGCGTGAGGCCTGGCACTGATGACAAGGTGCTCATCGCCTGGAATGGACTGATGTTGTCGGCATTTGCAGAAGCCGCGCGGGCATTCGACCGCGAGGACTACCTGACCATTGCTGAGATGAACGCGGCGTTCGTGTTGGGTCTGATGCGGGATCAGGACGGCCGTCTCCGGCGCACCTGGAAGGCAGGCCAATCTCGACTCAACGGCTACCTCGAAGACTACGCTCACTATGCCGAGGGTCTGCTGGAGCTCTACCAGACCACATTCGACCCTGCGTGGTTCGACGCGGCGGTGGGTCTTGCGGACGAGATTCTCGCTCACTTCTCCGATCCAGCGGGCGGCTTCTTCGATACGAGTGACGACCACGAGGCGCTACTCTTCCGGCCGAAGGAGACGCAGGATGGCGCCATGCCCTCAGGCGGGTCCGTGGCAGCGATGGTCCTCGCGAGGCTGGGCGAGTACACGGGTGAATCGAGCTACTCGGAGGCAGCTGGAGCCGCCGTTGCTGGCGTCGCCGATCAGATGCTTCAGGTTCCTCTCGGATTCGCGATGTGGCTGTCCGCACTCGACTTCATGCTCTCGCCGCCAAGTGAACTTGCCATTGTCGGACCCGATCCTCTGCCGATGCTCGCGGTGGTGCGCGCTACCTACAGGCCCAACCTCCTCGTTGCCGCGAAGGCGGAGGATGAGGACAGCGGCATCGCGCTGCTCACGGGGCGCGATTCCACAGACGGATACACGACCGCGTATCTCTGTCGCCATTTCGCGTGCGAGCGACCCGTCACGACTCCAGAGGAATTGGGTGACCTGCTCGGCTGAAGCGGACGCCATCGGCAGGCGGTGCTAGCCCGACGCGACGACGCCTTCGACCGAGAGACCGGTCTCTTCGGCGACTTCTGCCATGAACGCCGTTGCTCGTTGCTGGGCCCGATCCAGTCTGCTGATGAAGGCCGTGTTGCCAGTGTTTCGCTCGCGCAGTGAAGCGAATCTCAGGCTCAGCGTGGTCGGCCTTGTCCCTTCAATCAGGAAGTCGACGAGCGGCACGATGTGTTCTTCAGTCGACCGGGGTTCGAAGCTTTGGGCCGGAAGACCGAACAACTCCGCCTCGTCTTCGGGGATGCCGAACAAGACATGGGAGGCGCAGACGAAGGCGACGTCGGGCCGGCCGAGGCTCATCATCAGGTTGTAGCCCTCGACGCCGTGAAGAATCGGGTCGTGCGTGGCGTATCTGCCGATGTCGTGGAGCAGCGCGACCGACCAGAGGGCATCCAAGTCCACAGCCCGGGCGTCGCGGAGGAGCGCGCCCACGGCCACCGCTGCATTCGCGACCGCATCGCAGTGCTGCGTCCACGGCGCGTCGCCGCCGTGCCGGGCAAGCAACGCGCGTGCTTCTTCGCGCGAAGGAACCATGGCTCCCACTCTCGACCGTGCCTCTACCGGCTGACCGCTTTGGCCTCACTATCAAGAGCTTTGAGGTTGGTGTCGATGGGATCGGCCCGCAATGTCCTCGCACCCCACACGAGATTGTGGGCCATGTAGCGAGCCGTTCTGTTGGTGTAGAGGTGCTCGTCACCGCCGGCAGCAAGGTAGCTTGGACCCGGACCCGCGTCGCCGACCCAGTAGCAGTCGACGTTCGGCGGAACCATGCAGCCGAGGTGTGTGAGGTTGAAGAGTGTGTTCGCGCAACAGTCGTGCGCGCCGTCCTCGTTGCCGGTGACGATGACGCCGCCGACCTTCCCGTAGAGGGGGTACTGGCCGGTGATCGGGTCGCCCTCGGCGTAGGTGCCGTCGAGTCGCTCCATCACGAGCTGCGCGACCGACGAGCGGACCCCGAACCAGATCGGCATGGCGAT
>JAUXNU010000039.1 GCA_030682655.1 Actinomycetota bacterium
CGCGAGACCCGACGTCATCGACGATCTCGTTGAGAACCACTACGAGCCCGTGCAGGTCACTGGCGTCTTCACGCTCGACGAGAATGACCACCCCGTCAAGCTCACTGACGTCTCCGCGGTTGAGACTGTCGATCTGTCTCCGTTGACGATCGACGCCGTGGTTCTTGAGGGGCAACTGCTTGTGCCAAGTCCGCCCCTTGTGCTCACGCCTGCTCTTGATCCTGAGACGAAGCAGGTTCTCCTTGCGTCGGACGAGGGCCTCGGTCTTTCAGCCGCTGCCCCCACTCGTGACCAGCTGTACGAGGAGCTCGTGGACGAGATCGCGTTCGTTTGGGAGGCCTATGCGCTTGAGGATGATGAGATCCTGTCGCCCGCAGCGGCCGAACTGAAGAAGCGGCTCTTGGAGAGGTTCCAGGTGAGCCGCGATGGCGTGTAGGGACAAGCGAGCAATCGAGGAGGCACTGAACGACAAGGGGTTCCGACCCCATGACAACGACCACAAGCGTTTCATCTACTGGACATTCGAGGGGCGGAAGACACCCGTTCATACGAAGACCAGCTACTCGCATCGTGACATCGGCGGAGAGCTCCTCAGCAAGATGGCTCGGCAATGCAAACTGAGCACGAAGGACTTCCTCGATCTCATCGACTGCCCGCTGACCCGTGAGGTCTACGAGAAGAAACTGCTGGAAGTCGGGGTGATATAGCATGGCCGCCGCAGGGCAGCGGGGCTTCGCCACGTGAGCAAGGAGAGATGAGCAACCCCACTAGCCAACCCCAACCCATTACCGTATTCGACTTCGCCCGGAATACGCATCGACCAAGGAGACGAACCGGCTATGCGCACCTTCGACCTACACGTCACGCTCCAAGACATCGACCCGCCAGTGTGGCGACTGGTCAGGGTGCCCGACACGCTCACGCTGGCGGGGCTTCACGCCACCATCCAGGCGGCCTTCGGGTGGCAGGACTGCCATCTGCACTCCTTCGAGACGGAGCGTGCCCGGTACGAGCCGGCGGCGGGCCGCCACCACATGGATCCGGCGCTTCCCGAGGAGGGCACGACGCTCGCCGACCTCGCCCACGCCGGAGTAAGGGAGTGGGACTATCTCTACGACTTCGGTGATGATTGGCTGCACACGATCCGCATCGAAGAGACGCATGAGGCCGAGGAAAGCGACCAAGTCGTGCCCCTCGTGCTCGCCGGAGAACGGGCCTGTCCGCCTGAGGACTGCGGTGGGCCCTATGGATACGAAGCGCTGCTCGAGACGCTGGCCGACCCAGAAGCGGAGGATCACGCCGAGTCTGCCGCATGGGCCGCGACCCGGCCGGACAGGCCCTTTGATCCGGAGGCGTTCGACATAGCTGCGACCAACGTCTGGATGCTCACGGCGGTCGACCCTCATCTCCGGTAGCCACCAGCGGCTACGGCAGCATTGCGGGGTGTGAACCAAGGGCCGCTCAAGGGAAGCTGGGTCAGCGCACTTCTGCAACCGGGCCGGACCACGAGGAGACAGGAACGTCAAAAGCAGTCAAAGGCGAGGCTTCCGGCCGTCTCGCTGTCTCTGGCGCAGGGGTCTGCTGAGCAGAGGGGACGAAGCCCGATTGCCAGAGTGTCAGTGTGACGCGCTACCCTGAGCGCAGGGAACTCGAGAGGGGCGATCGTGGTTGATGACGACACTGACGGCCTGGTTCACGCTGGCAGCCAAGTCCTGATCTACGCGGACGGGGCGTCGCAACTTCAAGTACGTCTTGACGGCGAGACCGCGTGGCTTACGCAGCGGCAGATCGCTGAGCTGTATCAGATTTCGGTGAAGACCGCGAACGAGCATCTCATGAACATCTACGCGGAGGCCGAGCTGACCACAGGCGCAACTATCCGGAGATTCCGGATAGTTCAGCGCGAAGGCGCCCGGGAGGTCTCCCGCGAACTCGATCACTACAACCTCGAGGCGATCCTCGCTGTCGGATACCGGGTGCGCTCGAACCGCGGAACTCAGTTCCGCCAATGGGCGACGACGCGCCTCGCAGAGCTGCTCGTCAAGGGCTTCACCATGGACGATGAGCGCATCAAGGCCGGTCGGACGCTAGGCCAGGACTACTTTGATGAACTCCTGACACGCATCCGGGACATCCGCTCCAGCGAACGCATGTTCTACCAGAAAGTCACGGACATCTACGCGACGAGCATCGACTACGACACTAGCTCCGAGACCACGTTGCGGTTCTTCCAAGCGGTTCAGAACAAGATGCATTGGGCCGCTCACGGGCATACGGCCGCCGAGGTGGTCGCCTCGCGCGCCGACGCCGACCAGCCAAACATGGGCCTCACGAGCTGGAAGAACGCGCCGGAAGGTTCCATTCGAAAGAGCGACGTGACCGTCGCGAAGAACTACCTCCAGCAGGACGAGATCGAGGCCCTCAACCTGATCGTCTCGGCGTACTTGGACTTCGCGGAGTTGCAGGCGCGCAGCCGTCGGCCCATGCACATGGCGGACTGGATCGCGAAGCTCGACGACTTCCTGCGGTTGAGTGAGCGCGACGTTCTCGGCAGCGCCGGCAGCATCTCGCACGCGCTCGCCGAAGAGCACGCTCTTGCGGAGTATGAGCGACTCAGGGGGGCGCGTCGGGCGCTTGAAGACGGCGAGCCCAGCGACTTCGACCGTTTCGTCGAGACCGCAAAGAGCCTCGACACGCACTCGGAAGACGACGCCGCTTCAGGGGATGAGACGTAGCGCGAAGGAGCAACCATGTCTGAACTCTCCCTATTCGACGGTGACAACAACCTCACGCCGCGGGCGGAGGCGTTCGGCGGAGAGGTCGACCCGGCCGCGTACTGGCAGCAGCAGAGGATCCGAGAACCCCATGAGGATGGAAGATGTCGCCTAACCTGAGCTTCCGGGAGTTCATCGAGCGCGTCGAGAGCCGAGTTGACGGCTACTCGATCGAGACCCTGCGGGAGATAGTGCTCGACTGGGCCAAGCACACGCCTCCCAAGAAG
>JAUXNU010000040.1 GCA_030682655.1 Actinomycetota bacterium
GTTGTCACGGACCCCGCGCCGTACGGCATCCTCATTCGGAAGCGCTGACCCCACATATTGTGGGCGGTGGAGCTAAATGGATACCCCATCCCCGGATATCAGCATGGTCGAGCGCCGTTCCCATGTACCCGCCCGCTTGCACCGACCTCAGGGCGAAGACCACCCTGAACGAGCAGAGGTTGACCGGCCATCTCATATCAACGTGTTAGAGCTTGACCTGCAAGACGAGGCGCCCTGCCTCGTCTCGTCGAGCGTAGCTCGATGCGCCGAGTCTTGCCAGGTCGAAGCTCGGGTTAGCGCCCAGCTCAGTAGATGCATGCGTCAAGTATCGACAGTACTTCCTCGAGGACGGCTTCCGGCGCGCTTGCGATGCGCTTCACATCCCGAGAACGGAAGTCGATGGACTTGACCTGCTCAACCATGACCACGCCGGTCACTTTCTGGCCTTCGGGGATCGCGACATGGAAGGGGTAGCCGCAGTGCGTGTTGGTGATGGGACAGGCGATGCACAGTCCCGTGTGCTTGTTGAACAGGTCGTTGCTGACCACAAGGGCAGGCCGTCGACCACGCTGCTCATGTCCGGACTGTGGATCGAATGTGAGGGCGACGAAGTCCCCCTTCTGCGGGATGTAGGCCGCCATCTACCAGACCTCGCGGCCGACCGGCGGACCCCAGCCGAGTTCGCCGGGTGTGTAGCCTGCAGGAATCTCCCTGACGAGCTGCCCGAGGTCGAGTCGGCCTCTCACGCGACGAACCGGCGTCACAACGAGAGCGCCGTCACGCACCGACACGTCCACGGGGTCGCCGACCTCGATGTCGGCATCAGAGAGCAGGTCCTTGCTGAGCCGAAGACCCTGGCTGTTGCCCCACTTCTGGACTTTCGTAATCATCACGACCACCTCCAATGGCTAGCCGAAGTATAGCCAACAGAGTAAAGGCCCTGCAAGTTCACAGGCGGTAGCAGCTGTGGCGCTAACGTTGTTGGGGATAACCCGCAACGCGCAGCGTTGTCGGGTTGATCCCCGGGTTAGCACCCGCACGCTGCGGTAACGTGACGATGCACCGCACCTACACCGCACCTTCTCCCAGCGGCGCTAGAACAGCGTCGACTGCCCTTGCGACGGTGGACGATAGTCCCTATTGATCTCATAGAAGGCGTTTGGGTCGCTAGTGGACTTGCCCCGCCTGACAAGAAGCCCGAACTCCACCAGGTGGGCGAGCGCTCTCTGTATGTGGCGTCTGTCAGCGCCCAACGCGTCGATCACATCGCTTGCCTGTGCCCGGGCAGCCGCGTAGACGACCTCGAATACCGCGCGTTGAATGGACGTCAGCTCTCCAAGGAGGTGCTCGGGGAACCGGTCGTCAACAACGACAGCTCTCCCACTTACCGTGTAGTACGCTGCGCCGCGAGTCCCGTGCTGATTCAGGAAGCGACCTTGGACTAGGGCCCGGAGCTGTTTCGTAGCCTCAGGGCCGTCGACGAAGTTCAACGCTTGCACGTCCGAGTTGACAACGCGGCCGTCCCGCTGGGCAGCGACCAGGATGCGTTGCTGATCCTCTGGAAGGCCATGAGCGCCGACTGATTCCAGCCAAGCGTGAGCCTCTTCATCGAGAAACGCGTGCAAGCGAAGCGTGACTGTGAAGGACGTTGGAGTGTCCTTGAATTCTGGGCGCGGAAGATGTGCTTCTTCCATGGCGCGAATCATATTGTCGATGCCGTGCCGCTCAACGTAGCCAAGGGCACGCAAGACGTCGGCGATGCGTGGGTTGCGCGCATAGGTCTCCGTCAGGATGTTCTCTAGCGTGATGGGATACGGGAGCCCGCCCGGACTCTGAATCTCAATGCGGTCAGCGAACAGGCGTACCTGAACGGTCCCGCCCGCGAGGGAGTAGTCACGATGGCACAGCGCATTCACAATCGCCTCACGCAGCGCGAACAAAGGAACCGCCGGGAGCTTCCGCATCCGGAAGCCGTCTGCGAGCACGGCCATCCCAAGGCGATCAGTCAGCAATCGCTCAGTTCGCTCGATGATCTCGGGAATCCGCCCCTCGACCTCTTCCGAATGAAGGTAGACCGCAGGCTCACCGGGTGCAGCTACGGATTTGCCCGGGAACTGAACGAACAGCACACGACTCTGGGGAACAAGTGCTTGCGGATTGCGAGCGAAGAAGACCGCGCCCAGAATCGTCAACGCGCCGCGATCAGAATCCCGCACCACCGCACCGAGGCCGCGCAGCACCTCCGCATCTGATGCATGGGCCAAGAGCGATTCCGGATTCCTATCAACCACGGACTTGCGGTACGCATCGACAGTGGATGGGTCGATGTCCTCGAGACTTGTGCCGGTGATTTCACGGAGTTCGTATTCGACCTCCGCCTTTGCTGCTATATGTGCAGCCTCCTGATCGAGGTAGATCGGCTCTCGTTCTCCGCCCCGTCGACGCGCAATCGAGCCATTCACATGTTGGTGGATAGTCGGCGAATCGGGAACCTCGATCACAATCGCATAGGAACCGGAGCCTTCGTCGAGGACGACCTCAACACTCTCGAGCTGGAGGGACCGGTCGAAGGCACTCTCTCGCCCCACGCTGAATCCCGTCGAGTTCCTCCTGCTGGACACGGGTGATCTTGCCGCTGAACTCCGGCGGTCTGTGGTGCGTCATGCCGAGTACGACATACCCTCCCTGGGCGTTGGCAAGCTGCATGAAGTAGTCAGCAAGTTCGCTTGGCTTCTGGAGGTTCTCTTTGAGTTCAAGGGTCTGGGTCTCATGACCCTCGACGAGTTGTCTGAGCTGGTGAGCATCCATGAATGCGATTATGGCACAGCGGTGTGGGCACAGCGGTGTGACTGCCGCGGCCCCACCCGAGCGTGCGTGGTGCTAACGTTCTTGGGGATAACCCGCAACGCGCAGCGTTGTCGGCTCGATCTCCGGGTTAGGAGATCACCGTCCGGGTATCTGCTTGGATTGCTAGGAGGCCTTGCGCTCAAGCCTCTCAGCTACCCAGACCTTGATGACGGACTGGCGGCTGACCCCCAGGTGCCTGGCCTCACGGTCGAGGGACTCGACCATCCAGGCGGGAAAGTCGACGTTGACGCGTCGCGGCTCCTGCCCGGGTCTGCGGGCGCTGGACAGGTCGAGATGCGCCGTGACGTCCTCGCCTTCGTCGAATCTCCGGTCGAACTCCTCAGCCTTCATAGACTGCCACCTCCTCAGGTCGAGATCTCCGCACAGAGATGATCCGAACCCGCTGTTCCCGGTGCGTGACAACGGCGGACCAGTGCTTGTCCTCTATGAGACCCACAACCATCAAGCGCGGCTCGCGCTCGATGCGGGCTGGAATCTCGACGCGCAACTCGTCGAGCCACAAGGCCCGGGAGGCGACGAAGTCGATGCCGTGCTTGGCCTCGTTCGCCCGACTCTTGGCCTCATCGAACTCGAACTCCACGAGTACCTCTCTCAGTGCGACTGGTATAAAGCGTATACCATGACAGGGTCAGAGAGCAACTAAAAGGACAGGGTCTTGGTGTACTGCTAGTCACCATGAGATGGCCGGCCCGAATCCGCGTATAACGTGGATCATCCGCGGGAACACGCCCGCGGTGCCGACACACGGAGGGACCGGCCATGCAACAGCTTACCCATTTCGGGCTGGACGTGCACACGGAGACCCTCGCGGTGGCGGTGTTGCGCCCTGACTCGGTCACGTTCGACGAGCGGGTGATACCCAACACACCCGAGGCGATCCGCAAACTGCTTTCACG
>JAUXNU010000041.1 GCA_030682655.1 Actinomycetota bacterium
GAGCATCGTCTCCTGCTCCTCGGTCAACACGAGCGCCGCACGCCTCGTCTTCCCCGCCATGATCGCCTCCGTCAAGAGTCGGGACAGCATCATGGCTATTGTAGCCTAATATGTAATGGTCTTGTGGGAATGCACTACTAGCCCAGGTCGCCCGAGGCCGCGGTGAGCAGGTCCTCTCGGCAAGGGCCGTGTCTTTCCGCTCGGAAACGGGAACATACTGCTCGCCTTGCCACTCGGCAAGGGCCCGGAGCCTAGGAGGCGATGACCATGATCGGCAGGCGTTTCTTGGCCGCCGCTGTCGTGTTGACGCTGGCGGTCGCGTTCGTTCCCGGATGCCAACCTCGAGGAGGAAGTGGCGGAGCAGAGGAGGAGATCGGCGCCGTCCAGGTGATGGGAGTCTGGGGCGGCGCGGAACTCGAGAACTTCACCGCGGTCGCCAAGGGCTGGGAACAGGAGACCGGCGGGACGATGAACTTCGAGGGGACGCGCGACCTGTCGGCCATCCTCCGTGCGAGGGTCTCCGGCGGCAACCCTCCCGATATCGCCATACTGCCGAACCCCGCGCTGTTGCAGCAGTACGCGGAGAACATGCAACCACTCGACGAGGCCGTCGACATGGACCAGCTGCGGCAGGACTACGGCGAGACCTGGATCGAGCAGGGCACGGTGAACGGGCAGTTCTACGGCATCTTCATCAAGGCCTCGCCCAAGAGCACCATCTGGTACAACCCCAAGCAGTTCCAGGAGAAGGGCTACCAGGCGCCGCAGACCTGGGACGAGCTGGAGCAGCTGGCGGCCAGCATGGAGCAGGCAGGCGACACCCCCTGGTCCGTCGGCTTGGAGTCCGGCGGCGCCTCCGGGTGGCCGGGATCCGACTGGATCCAGGAGATCTACCTTTCCGAGAACGGCCCGGAGAAGTACGACCAGTGGGTCAACCACGAGATCCCGTGGACGGACCCGACCATCAAGGCCGCTTTCGAGCGTTTCGGCGACATGGTGCTGAAGGACGGCTACGTGGCCGGCGGGAAGGACGCCATCCTTTCCACGCCCTTCCAGGACGCCTCGTACCTGCCATACGAAGACCCGCCCAAGGCGCAGATGTTCTTCCTCGGCAGCTTCGCGCAGGGCTTCATCGAGGAGCAGTTCCCGGACCTGCAGGCCGTGCAGGACTACGACTTCTTCCAGACTCCGGCCGTCAACCCTCAGTATCAGGGCTCGGTGACCGGCGGAGGCGACATAGCCGTCATGTTCAACGACACCCCATCGGCCCGGTCCCTCCTGGCGTACCTCGCCAAGGGTGACTCATGGACCCCGTGGGCCGAGGCAGGCGGTTTCACCACGCCCAACCGGTCCTTCGACGCCTCGGCGTATCCGGACCCGCTGACCCAGAAGGCGGCCCAGCAGCTCACCGGATCGGAGATCTTCCGCTTCGACGCGGACGACCTGATGCCGGCCGAGCTTCAGAACGCCTACTGGCGCGGGATCCTCGACTACGTCGAGGATCCCGGAAGGATCGACACGATCCTGGCGGACATCGAGAAGGTGGCCGAGGAGGCCTACGCCGGTCGGGAGGCGGAGCAGCAGGCTCCTCCCTCCGGTGCGCCTACAGGCTCGGAGACCGCGACGCAGTGAAACGCACCGACGCAACCGCAGGTCCCGAGGGGACGGCCCCCAAGCCGCCCCCTCGGGACCTGCGGTTGCCGCTGGCGGCGCTGGGGTATCTGACGCCCGCGCTGGTCTTGCTCGCCGTGTTCCTGGTCTATCCGGTCATCCAGACCGTCTACTTGAGCCTTTTCGACGCCAGCTCGACCCAGTACGTCGGGTTGCGGAACTACGTCTTCCTGTTCACGTCTCCCAGCACTCTCTACGTCTTCCGGAACAACCTGCTTTGGCTGACTCTGTTCACCGGCGCCACCGTCGTGCTCGGGCTGATACTCGCTGTGCTCGCGAACCAGGTGCGGTACGAAGCGGTCGCCAAGGCGCTGATCTTCATACCGATGGCGGTGTCCTTCACCGCCGCAGGCGTCATCTGGCGGTTCATGTACCTGTACCGGCCTCCGGGCTTCGAGCAGACCGGCGTGGTGAACGCGGTACTGGACAGCTTCGGCGGCGATCCCGTCCCGTGGATCATCAACCCGGCCGTCAACAACTACGCTCTGATAGCGGCCGGTATCTGGATGTGGACCGGTTTCGCGCTGGTGGTCATCTCGGCTGGGCTGAAGGGGATCCCCACCGAGGTACTGGAGGCGGCCCGAGTCGACGGTGCGACCGAGCGCCAGCTGTTCTGGTACGTGCTGCTGCCGATGCTGAGACCCGTGCTGGCTGTGGTGACCGTGACGCTCGTGATCAACTCGCTGAAGGTCTTCGACCTGGTGTACGTGATGACGTTCGGCAACTACCGCACCGACGTGCTGGCCAACCGGATGTTCAAGGAGATGTTCAGCTTCGGGAACTTCGGGCGAGCCAGCGCTGTGGCGGTCATCCTCCTGCTGGCGATCGTGCCGATGATGGCCTTCAACATCCGCCGCTTCCGCCGAGAAGGAACCTGAGATGGCGGACCAGCGATCGAAGGACCGCGTCCTGGGAATCACACGCGCCCTTTCCCGAGGGCCGCTCCACCTCCTGATCATGGGCATCTGCGCGGCCTGGATGGTCCCGTGGGCGGGCCTGCTCGTGAGCTCGTTCCGGCCCAGACAACTCATCTCCAGCACCGGCTGGTGGACGGCGCTGAAGACTCCGTTCGAGTTCACCGTCGAGAACTACCAAAGCGTCTTGAACACACAGGGAATGGACCAGGCGTTCAGGAACAGCGTGATCATCTCGGTGCCCGCCACCATCCTCACTATCGTCGTCGCGGCGCTGGCGGCCTATGCCTTCGCGTGGATCGAGATGCCGGGACGCGACGGGCTCTTCCTCGTCGTGATCGGGCTGCTCGTCGTCCCGCTGCAGCTGACGCTCATCCCCGTGCTGAAGATGTTCGCGAACCTGAACCTGACGGGCACCTTCCCCGCCATATGGGTGGCGCACGTCGCCTACGGGCTGCCCTTCTCGGTACTGCTGTTGCGCAACTTCTTCATCGCGCTGCCCAGGGACCTGTTGGAGTCGGCGTTCCTTGAGGGCGCCGGGCACTTCACCGCCTTCACGCGTCTGGTACTCCCGCTGTCGGTGCCCTCGCTGGCGGCTCTCGCCATCTTCCAGTTCCTGTGGATCTGGAACGACCTGCTGATCGCGCTGGTCTACCTTGGCGGCTCCAGGCAGGTGGCGCCGATGACCGTGACGATCAGCAACCTGGTGTCCTCATACGGAAGCTCCTGGCATCTGCTCACATCGGCGGCGTTCATCTCGATGATCCTGCCGTTGATCCTGTTCTTCGCCCTGCAGCGATACTTCGTCCAGGGCATCCTGGCCGGCGCGGTGAAAGGCTGATCGACCATGGCGAGGGTGTATTGGGAGCACGCCTACAAGAGCTACGGCCGCCGGGGCGAGGGTGACGGCGGGCTGGCGCTCAAGGACTTCGACCTTGAGGTTCCCGACAAGGAGTTCATGGTGCTGGTCGGGCCTTCCGGATGCGGCAAGTCCACGGCGCTTCGCTGCCTGGCGGGGCTCGAGCAGATCACGGAGGGCGGCATCTGGATCGGCGACCGTCTCGTCACTCACGTGCAGCCCAAGGACCGCGACATCGCGATGGACTGTCACTCCTACGCGCTGTACCCGCACAAGCCGGTGGCGCGCAACATAGGCTTCGGGCTGAAGATCAGGCACGTGCCCAAGGACGAGATCGAGCGAAAGGTGCGCAGCGCGGCCCAGATACTGGGGGTGGAGGAGCTCCTGCAGCGAAAGCCCGGGCAGCTCTCCGGAGGTCAGCGGCAGCGCGTCGCCCTGGCCCGGACGATCGTGCGCGAGCCCAGGGCCTTCCTTCTGGACGAGCCGCTCTCGAACCTCGACGCGAAGCTGCGGGTGCACACCCGTGCCGAGATAAGCAAGCTCCACCGGAACCTGGGCGCGACGTTCATCTATGTCACGCACGACCAGACCGAGGCCATGACGATGGCCGACCGGATCGCGGTGATGAACCTCGGAGTGATCCAGCAGGTCGGCACGCCGCAGGACCTCTACGACCGCCCGACCAACATGTTCGTTGCCGGGTTCATCGGCAGCCCCGCCATGAACTTCTTCGACGCCCGCGTCGATGTGGAAGGCGACAAGGTGGAGCTCGACGGAGGGACCTTCACGGTCCCGGTCCCCCAGAAGGTGGCCGTCTGGCTGTCGAAGTACCCGGGAAGACGCCTCAAGTTCGGGGTCAGGCCCGAGGACCTCCACGACAAGGACTACCCCCCACCGGACATAACGGCCTCGCCGGTCGACGTGAAGGTCGACGTCACGGAGCTCATGGGCAACGAGGTCTTCCTGCACCTGATGGCGGGCGAGACCAAGCTGCTCGCACGTGTCGACCCGCGAACCAAGGTCAAGCCCGGCGACAAGGTCCAGGTCGTGATGAACATGGACCGGCTGCAGGTGTTCGACCCCGAGAGCGAGGAGGCGCTACGCAAGTAGGGCGCGGCCGGAACCCCCACCAGATCGCCGAGTCGCACTCCGGAAGCTCTCGACGTCGCTGCACCTAGTAGTGCATTCCCACAAGACCATTACATATTAGGCTACAATAGCCATGATGCTGTCCCGACTCTTGACGGAGGCGATCATGGCGGGGAAGACGAGGCGTGCGGCGCTCGTGTTGACCGAGGAGCAGGAGACGATGCTC
>JAUXNU010000042.1 GCA_030682655.1 Actinomycetota bacterium
CTGTCCAGTGACACGGCGCGGTTGTCCCCCATGATGAAGACATGTCCGGAGGCTACAGTCTGCACGCGCAGGGTCACGGTGTCGTTGGGGTCAATCACCAGCCCGTAGCCGGTCTCAGCAATCCCGTTGACCGTGGCAATATCCCGGTTGATCTCGATGCGGTCTCCGGGAAGTGCGACTACCCGTTTGACGAGGTCGTTCTCGGTTCCGGCTTGGCCGTTGGGATGGACGACGACGATGTCGCCTCTCAGGGGCTGTGTGTAGCCTCTCGTCATGAGGAGACGGTCCTCGGTCAACAGTGTCGGCTGCATCGAGTCGCCCTCCACTCGTGTTCTCTCGAAGATGACGTAGAAGACAGTGACGAGAGACACGAACAGGACGAGGAGCGGGATGAGGATGACAACGGCGACTCGTTCGCCGGTGCCCCGCACTCGTACGTGAACTCCAGGCTCGATGCTCACTTGAGTCACGCTCCCATTGTGAGCGCTCGTGCGAACTCCAAAGCCACGAACGGCCGCAGATCATCGATCTGCTCGCCAACGCCGATTCGCAACAACGGAAGGCCCATGTCGCGAGCGATTGCAATCGCTATGCCGCCTTTGGCCGTGCCGTCCAGCTTCGTGAGCACGAGTCCGTCCAACTTCAAGGCCGCATTGAACTCGCGCGCCTGGATGAGCCCGTTTTGTCCGGTGGTCGCGTCGAGCACGAGCAGCACGCTCACAGGAACAACACTCTCGCGTACCGCGACGCGGTGGACCTTCTGAAGCTCGCGCATGAGATCGGCCGACGTGTGGAGCCGCCCGGCTGTATCGATGAGCGTGAGGTCGGGGCGTTCGGCGTTCGCTCGCGCGATGGTGTCGAATGTGACGGCGGCCGGATCGCTGCCGCGTTCCTTGCTCACGATAGGCACCTGCGCGCGTTCGGCCCAGATATCGAGCTGTTCGATGGCGGCGGCTCGATAGGTGTCCGCTGAGCCGAGAAGCACGCTCGCACCAGCGTCGACCGTCTGTTTGGCGATCTTGCCGACCGTGGTCGTCTTGCCAGTGCCGTTGACACCCACTACGACTACGACAGACGGGTAGGTCGAGAGGAAATCCGAACCGGCACGAAACTCCAGCGCGATCTCCTCGGCAAGATGAGCGATGACCGCAGGGGCATCGGGCAACGCCCTGCGCGCCGCTGCGTCCCTGAGGCGTGCGACGAGCTCCGTAGTCGCCGTGACGCCGATATCCGCACCGAGAAGTGCGTCCTCTAGCTCTTCCCAGAACTGGTCGTCGAGGTCCGGTCCGCGGCGCAACAGGACGTTGAGTTGTCCGCCGAGCCTCTCCCGGCTCTTCGCGAGGCCGTCGGAGAGGCGCCTATACCAGGGTGCGCTCATCGGCAGTCTCGTCCGGAACGCGGCGCTCAACGCGCTGGCTCACGACCTTGGAGACGCCGTCAGCCTGCATGGAGACGCCGTAGAGGACGTCGGCCATCTCCATCGTGCGTCGCTGGTGCGTGACGACGATGAACTGCGTGACGCCGCGCATGCTGTCCAGGAAGGCGACGAAACGGCGCAGGTTCGTGTCGTCGAGAGCCGCCTCGACCTCATCGAGGATGTAGAACGG
>JAUXNU010000043.1 GCA_030682655.1 Actinomycetota bacterium
GATGACGTACTTTGGCTCTCCGGCGGCCTGGCGAGCGAACCGCCACTTCCGGCCTGTGGGGAAGCCTGCGCCACCACGCCCGCGCAAACCGGACCGCTCTATCTCATCGATCAGGGCCTCAGGCGTGAACCCGGCGAGCACACGGCGCAGACCGTCGTAGGCACCATGCGCTATTGCGTCATCGATGTCTTCCGCGTCAATCACCCCGCAGCTGCGAAGCACGATGCGCTGCTGCGTGAGATTGAAGGGGAGCTGGGAATAGCGCTTGATCGGCGCCTCGTTCTCGGATGGCCGGAAGAGGTACTCCTCCACACAGCAGCCCTCCTTGAGCAGTCGTTCGACGATCGGGGCGGCCATCTCCTCGCCCACACACGGGTAGAAGACATCCTGCGGAGAGACGACGACGAGGGGTCCCTGCTCGCACAGCCCGTGACAACCCGTCCGCACAACGCGCACGCGGACTTCGGCTCCAGCCGATGCGATGGCTTCATCGAAACGGTCGGCCACGTTCAGCGATCCGTTCACCACGCATCCCGGGCCCGTGCAGACACGGATGACGAAGGAGTCTCCCGAGGCGCGCACCTCAATAGGAACCGGGCCGCTCACTCCGAGGCGTCCCTTCGCTCATCTGCCTTCTCACGCAGGGAGGCGGTTATGCGACGGGTCTGCACCACGTCCAGCTGCCCGTAGGTTTCGGAACCGACGAGCATAACGGGCGCGAGACAGCAGCAGCCCACGCACGCGACAGACTCAACCGTGAAAGCGAGGTCCTCGGTCGTCTCACCCACCTTCACGCCGAGTTCCTCGACGACCGCGCGGGTCACCTCGGGAGCGCCTCGCACATGGCAGGCAGTGCCGTGGCAGATTCGGATGACCGTCTCGCCTTGCGGGCGCAAATGGAACTGTGAGTAAAAAGTCGCAACTCCGTAGACCTGCGAGAGGGGGGTCTGCCGCACGCGCGAGATCTCGCGCAGGACCTCATTGGGAAGGTAGCCGTAGATCGCCTGTGTATCCTGCAGGACCGCGATCAGCGCCCCGGGATCGCCAGCGTGGCGCTCGAACACGTCCGCTAGAGCGGAAACGTCGATCTGGTTGTCCGTCGGCACTTCGGCGCAGCCGCAGCGGTCCATGTCAGCTCCTGAGTCTCGGTTCAGTCCAGGTACGAGTCGCAGTACAGGGTCTCGTTGCGCAGCACCGACATCGACTTCTCGAGCGACGCGGTCAGTCGGAGCTCGGCCGGATCGGTGCGGGCGACCATCATCTGGAGCTCGTCGTTGGGATCCATGATCGCGGAGGTCAGGCCAGCCGGAATCAGAATCGCCAGCAGAGCCGCTGCCATCGGCGATTTCACATGCTCAGGACAGCCATTGTAGATGTTCGAGAGGCCGACTGTGGTCTTGAGCGGCGGCTCGTTGAGAAGGCCGAACATGGTGATAGCCTCGACCGCCTCGGGTGCCTGCTGCTGGGCGACGCCCACCGGCAGGAGCAGCGGATCGAGGTAGAGGCGATTCAGCGGCACGTCGAACTCCATCATCGCGGC
>JAUXNU010000044.1 GCA_030682655.1 Actinomycetota bacterium
GCGTGTTAGCGTTCACCAAGACGGTGTTCCTTTCGCGTGGGGTCATGGAGGTCTTGTAACTCCCATTATCCCAGCTCAAAGGGTCACCGTCGCCTGTTTCAGGCAGGAAAGTCAGGCGCTTCGTGAAATTTCTAGGCTAGGTGCAGCTGGTCGTCGTAGTACTCGCTCTGGTAGTAGCCGTCCTCGGGGTTCCAGTCTTCAAACCCGATCTTGTACTCTCCGGAACCCAGCTTCAGCTCGTAGCTGCCATCAGCGTCGGTGGACACGCCCCGCACCCAGTACCACTCGTCCGCGTAGTCATCGTAGGCGTACGCAACAACCCCGATATCGGCCAGCGGGTCACCCGATCCGCTCTCCGTGACCGTCCCTGTGATTGCCGGACGCGCGGGCGCAAGCGATGCGTCGATGCCGGTGGTCACCTGGCCATCAACGGTTTCGACCCATTCGGCGTCATCGACGGTAGCCTGGTCGTCGTAGAACTCGGGCATCCAGAATTCGTCTTCGTAGTACGGCCACAGCATCTGGAAGCCGATCTTCCACTTGCCGTCCTTCAGACCGTAGACGGTGTACTCGCCGTAGTAGTCGGTCCAACCCCAGGCGGCCTCGTACCAGGCGCTCAAGTCGTCGTCCCAGGAGTAGGCAGTCACTGCTATGCCGGGAATCGGGTCTTCCCAATCGTCGTCGACGACCGTGCCCTGGATGCTCGGCTCCATGATCTCCAGCGCTGCGTCGTAGCTGCCGGGTGCCACACCGCCGCTGACAACGATGTCATCGCCGTCCTTGATCGACGCCTTGTTGTTGTAGAACTCGGGGGTATACGGCGCTTCCTCCCACCCTTCCGAGAAGAACCCGAGACGGTAGGTCCCATCGGCCAGACTCCAGAACTCGTAGCCGCCGTCCTCATCGGTGTACGTCCATTCCTCGACGGCCCCCTCGGCTCCGTCCCAGGTGTACGCTGCGACCGAGGCCCCCGCCAGCGGTTCCGTGGAGTCCTCGTCGGTGACGGTGCCATGAATGCTCAGCCGTGTCTCGCGAACACGCAACGCATACATTCCTGTGCCTTGCGAGTCGAAATGACGCACCTTCAGGTAGACCGTCTTGGTCTCGTCGGCGGTCCAGAAGATCCTCGAGAACAGCGAACCAGAGCTGTCGTCGTTGCGGTCGATGACCGTGGTCGCGTCGGAATCGTACAGATACATGTACGTATCGACCTCGTCGTCTCCGTCAGAAAGCGTTCGCAGGTCGTAGGTCGTGCCCTCAATGGCGTCGAAACTCACCCAGTCGACGTCACCTCTGGGGTACAGCGTCCTGGACTGAGTCTCAGCCAGGGTGATGGCATCGGCCGAACCGGGGACGTTGTCGGGCTCGTATGAGTCCGCTTCCAACACGAACGCCGGGGTACTTGCCCCGGCGACTAGCGGTGCAGCCAGGAGTCCGGCCAGACACGCACACACGCATGCCAACCCGACCACACCCAGACGACTCGCACGCCAAGAACGTTGCATCGCGCTCCTCCTGTCGCGACGTGTTCACAGCGCGCAAGAAGGCCTCGGCGCCGCGAACGGATTCCCCCAGTACCTAACATCCCACATCCAAGAACGTGCGCTTGCATATGATGAGCTGCGAGGATTATACCGCCGGTCTTCGCGTCAGAACAGTGGATTTCTCACCAGATAGTGGGGTACTTGTTGTCGCCGTCTTGCGCCCCGCGAGCGATGCGCACCAGGCGCTCGCCATCCGCTAGACGAGCGGCCAGAACAGCACCGCGACGGCAACCAGGTTGTAGAGCGCATGGAGTGCGATCGCCGGCCACAGGCTCTCTCTCGCGTGAGCCAGCCAGCCCGCTGCAAGTCCCAGAACGAAGGTGGGCACGAACAGCCACACCGTGAAGTGATAGGCGCCGAACAGCGCCGCTCCGGAAGCGATCGCCACTCCCGCTTCCCACCGTGTCTCGAATGCCTGCTGGAGTACTCCTCGGAATACAAGTTCCTCGACTACGGGTGCTATGACGACGACCAGCAGGACTGAGAGCGCGAAACCGGCAGCGTTGGGGCCGAATACCGAGGTCAGGTCGGAGTTCCACCGGGTCGGAGGATCCCAACCCAGTAGTCCGGTCGCAACGAGGTAGACGATTGCCAGCACGCGAGTCGCCGCAAGGAGCCCCACTACGTATGCCGCCGACCTGAGCTTGGATATCCACGGAGTGCCCAGTCGGCCGAGGGTGAAGGCATCGGCGAACCCAACCCCCCGCATGCGAGCCAGAACGATGAGTGTGCCGACCTGTACCCCGTAGAACGCGATGAGTATCGCGACTCGGGCGTTCACGGCGGAGCTTGGTTTGAGTGTCTTGACCCATGAAGAAGCCATGGCGGCGTCCTTGATCATGAAGACAGCGAAAACCACGGCGAGTACCGCGCCCGCCTCGACAAGGGTCCACGCCCCTCGGGCGGCTCCGGGCCTCTTCGCGATCATTGCCGCCTGTGCCGCCTTCTCGCTCTTCGGGCTGGACGAAGCCAGCGGCTTGCCCGCAGCCGCCGCGGTCCGCACCCCGTTGCTCTTTGACACGATCGCAGCCCGGTCGCACGCGTCCACGCACTCCATGCACCCGGTGCACGCCCGCCAGTCGACGTAGATGTAGCTAGGCCCGACCTTCAGCGCACGCGCCTCACACACGCGCTCACACCTGCCGCAGCGATCGCACACGTCGGGATCGAGGCGCAATGCCGAGGACGGACGCGTCATCACACACCCCCGAGGGCGCGGCCGGCGAACCACAGGGCGACTGCGGAGAGGTTGAACAGTGCGTGCGCCACGATCGGCGGCCACAAGGATCCCGTCCGCTCGAACAGCCGCGCCAACAGCATGCCGAGGATCCAGATCGGGAGTCCCAGCCACACCACGTTGAAGTGCAATAGCGCGAACACCGCCGAGGAGAGCGCGACCGCGGCCGTCACGCCCCAGCGGTTCCGAAGCGCGGGATAGAGCACCCCTCGGTAGGCGATCTCCTCGGCGACGGGGGCGATGACCGCCGCGACGGCGATGAGTGTCGCGATACCTAGCGGACCTTGCGGGAAGCGCCCCATAACGTCGAGACTGTCCGGAGGCACCTGCCCCAGCCGGAGCAGCAGGGTGGTCCACGCGGTCGTCCCAACACGCGCGAAGAACGCAAGCAGTACGGCAAGCGCGACCCCGGGCAGCACCGGGAATCCACGCAGGCCGAGCCCGTCGCGCCAGCCCTCACCGCTGCTGCGCACCAACACGACTACAAGTCCGAGCGTCACGGCGTAGGGCAGACCCATCGTCGCAAGCCGGAACGCCGACTGGACGGCGGCCGTCTGCCCGGAGTACCACTCCGTGTCGAGCCCGAGCCAGCGAGTCAGCGCGCTGATTGCAAGCCCGACGAGCAAGGTCGACAGTGCGACCGCCACGGCCTGCGCGCCCGACCATGCGATGCGGCGAGGCGCGCGGAGACCCGCATCCGGCGCAGGCGGTTGCGCCTGCTCAGCGCCCAGCGTCATGCGGTCTCACCCGCCGGAGACTCGCCGGTCTCGATGATTCTGGCAAGTTCCTGCTCGCCAAGGACGGGGACGCCCAGCTCGAGCGCCTTATCGTACTTCGAGCCTGCGTCCTCTCCGGCAACGACATACGAGGTCTTCGAGCTCACGCTACCCGAGACCTTGGCGCCAAGCGCCTTCAGAGCACTCCCGGCCTCGTCGCGCGTGTATCGCGACAGCGTGCCGGTGAGTACGAAAGTCAGGCCCGCCAGCGTCTGGGGCCGGTCGGGCGCTGATCGCTCCTGGGCGAGTCGAACGCCTGCGTCGCGCAGCCGATCGAGCAGGCGACGGTTGTCTTCACTCGCGAAGAACGCTCGCACACTGGCCGCGATGGTGGGGCCCACGCCTTCGACGCGCGCAATCGGGTCGGAAGCAAGCGCGGCGGCGATCGTAACCCCGTCGCCAGGAGCTAGCGGCGCGACATCGGCCGCTTCCGCCAGCGCGTCCATCGAGCCGAACGCGACAGCGAGCTGCTCGGCAACGGTCGAGCCCACGTGCCGAAGGCCGAGGCCGAAGAGGACGCGTGCCAGAGGCCGGCTGAGCGATGCGTCGATTGCCTCGGCCAGCTTGCTCGCGACTGTCTCGCCAAGAACGACCGGCTCGCCGTCCTTCTTCACACGCCCCATGTCGAGGACGGCCAGCGTTGTGGGCTCGAGGTTGTAGAAGTCAGCAACGTCGTGAAGCTCCCCGGTCTCGACGAGCCGCGCGATGATCTCAGTACCCATGCCGTCGATGTCCATCGCGCCGCGACCCGCCCAGTGACCAAGCCGCTCCAGGCGCTGCGCGGGACAAGCTGCGTTCACACACCGCGTCACAGCCTCACCCTCCGGCCGCCACACGGGACCGCCGCAGGACGGACACCGGTCGGGCATCCGCCACTCGGGCGCATCCACCGGGCGCATGCCAAGGACCGGGCCGAGCACCTCGGGTATCACATCACCTGCCTTGCGGACCACGATGGTGTCGCCGATGCGCACATCCTTGCGGCGCACCTCGTCCTCGTTGTGCAGGGTGGCGCGCGCTATCGTCGAACCCGCCACCGTGACCGGGTCGAACTCGGCGAGCGGCGTGAGCGCGCCAGTCCGGCCGACCTGGACCCGGATACCGCGCAGAATGGTCGTCTTCTCCTCGGGCGGGAACTTGTAGGCGATCGCCCATCGCGGTGCCTTGCTCGTGTAGCCCAACTCCTCTTGGAGAGCGAAGTCATCGACCTTCACGACGACCCCGTCGATCTCGTATGGCAGCTCATCGCGACGCTGAAGCGCGCCGGCGCAGAACTCGCGTACGGCGTCTCCATCCGCGCAGGTCACAACATCCGGGTTGACGTGGAAACCAGCGTGCCTGAGCCATTCCAAGGACTCGCTTTGCGTGGACAACCCGAGCGCACGTGCGCTGGCGACCTGATAGACGAACGTCGCGAGGTCGCGCGATGCCGTCACCGCCGGGTCCTTCTGCCGCACCGCCCCCGCTGCAGCATTGCGGGGGTTCGCGAACGGCGCGGCACCGGCCGCCTCCTGCTCCTCATTGAGTCTCTCGAAGCTCGCCTTCGGCATGTAGACCTCGCCGCGCACCTCGATCACCGACCAGCTGGCGTCGGCATCTTCCTCGGCGAACAGCGTCTGCTCACCGGCCGAAGGCGTTGCATCAGCGCGCAGCCGCAACGGCACGTCGCGAACGGTCCGGATGTTCACGGTGATGTTCTCGCCCATGCGCCCGTCTCCGCGTGTCGCGGCGACCGCGAGCGCTCCGCCCTCGTAGGTGAGCGCGATCGAACTACCGTCGATCTTGAGCTCGCACACGAAGGCGCACGCCCGCTCCCCGACCGCTTCCCGCACGCGCGCGAGCCACGAATCGAGCTCGCCGAGGTCCATCGCGTTGTCGAGCGAGTACATCCGCTGCGCGTGCGCGACCGGCTCGAACTGCGTCCCGACCGAGCCACCGACCCGCTGCGTCGGCGAATCCAGCGTCACCAGCTCCGGCCACCGCTCCTCGATCTCCAACAACTCGCCAAGGAGCGCGTCGTAGGCGGCGTCGGATATCTCCGGCTCGTCGAGCGCGTAGTAGCGGTAGTTGTGGTGCTCGATCTCGCGGCGCAGCGCCCCAGCCCGCCGGGCGACGACGGTACGGTCCTCGGGGGCCGTCATCGACCTACTCGTCGCCCTTGAGCTTCTGTACGTGCACGTCGCCGACGGAGTACACGACCGTCTCCGGAACGAACCGGTTGATGCGTTCGGCCTCGTAGATCCATACGTCGGTCATCGTGACTTTGAAGTAGACGCCACCATCCCCCACATGCGGCTCAACATCGACCCCGTTGGCGAGATAGGCACGGAGCTCGGTCTCCACGTAGTAGGTGAACACCCGTGCCGCGTCGCGGTATTCGTTGTAAAGAGCCAGTCGTTTCTCGGCTTCGTACATGTCAAGTTCGTCGATGCTGTCCATCTATAGCCCCTCATCACTTGTCGATATCGCAGCTTCCATTCTATCCCCCGCGCGCCATCGAGGTCGCTAGCCCGCGAGTGACACGAGCCGAACGTTCCCCCACGCCCCGATGTGCCCGTCGATCGTGGCGATCACACCAAGCACGCCAAGGAGACCGCGCGCGGCCTCTATCGCGGCCTCGATATCGTCGGGCGTATGCACACGGTTTGCGAGAGCCGTGGCGACCGCATCGGCAAGACATGCGTTGCGCGCGAGCACGGTGACGGCGTCGGCCTGACCGAAAGATGTCGAGTGGCCGATCCGGCCGCTTGAAGTGCAAACCGCAATGGGCTGAAGGCCCGCGGGGACCACGACTCCGACCGACTGGATCCCTTGCTCACCCGCCCACAGTGCCACGGTACGGTCACAGTCGCCCATCACGAATATGTCACCGCCGTTCTCTACGATCACGTTAGGTGAACGCTCGGACAGCCCGCGCGCAACGTACTCCGCGATCGCGCCGGCCACCGCCGCCATTGGGCCCACGCTCGCGACGCGAGCGGCCTGCGCCATGCGGACTATGATCTCAGGCGCGTCCTCGGGCACGTCGATCGGCGCAAAGGTCTCTGCGAAGTACGGATGCCCCCGGATGAACTCCTCGATCTCCCAGCGAGACCTCGCCACAAGGTCCTCGGCCAGATCGGAGAGATCCTCGGAGGCGCATATCTGCAAGTCGGTCTCTTTGACACGGACATCAAAGCAGACAAGGCCCGCAGGGGACACAGTTCGGCGATATGTGCGCGGCTCGTATGACATGGCCCTATCTTCAACGTGCGGCCTTTCGCGCGCAAGAGCACCACGATCCAGCATGCAGCGAAGGTTCATAGCCTGCAGGAACCCGGCGGGGGTATAGTCTTCTTAAGGTCGTTCGGTGTCGTGCGCCTGTGCAGGGAGGTCTGCATGCGAAAGATTCTTGAGCTATGCGTGGCAATGGACACATTCGCCAAGGAGACCTACGAAGCGATGGGTGCCGCGTGTGACGTGCCCGACCTCAAGACCGTCTTCTGCCGCATGGCTCTGGAGGAATCCACACACATCGGATGGTGGCAGGACCTCGTTGACGCATGGGACCAGGGGCTCGTCCCCGACGTCGTGAACGACACCATCGGCCTTGAGCGACACATGGCATCTCTGCTTGCCGAGATGCGCGAGACCGCACCCGGCGACTACGCTGACGTGGACACCGACGTAATGCTCGACATAGCCGCGCGACTGGAGTTCTTCCTGCTCGATCCGGTCTTCGGGGAGCTGCTCGATCTCACAGAGCCAGGCGGGGCGAAGAAGCACCGCGGAGCATATGCGCGCCATCTCGAACGAATCATCACGGCCGTCGAGTTGTTCTACACGCGCTCCGACCTCGCGAAGTTCCTCGCACGTGTGCTGCGGCGCGCGTGGCGCGACAACCTCGCACTCGCCTCATTTGCCACGCGCGATCCTCTGACAACGCTATACAACCGCCGCGGCCTTATGGCCCATCTCGGCCAGTGGATGTCGTGGGCAGGTCGGTACGAGCGCCCGCTCGGCATCCTGTTGGTGGACGTTGACGACTTCAAGGAGATCAACGACACACACGGGCACTCCGTCGGCGATATCGCGCTCAAGACGATCGCGGACGCGCTGGCAGAAACCGTGCGCGGCTCCGATCTCGTTGCCCGCTATGGTGGTGATGAGTTCGCGATCGTTGCACCTGAGGCTGATGTAGACGAGCTGAATGCCCTGGCAGAACGCCTAATAGCGTGTGTGAAGGCCGCGAGGATCAAGGACTGGGACGGCAGCATGATCGGACTTAGCGTGAGTGTGGGCGGCGCGGTGGCAACGAACGCAGGTGCCCCGGGAACCGTCATGGACGGGCTGCTCGCGCTTGCCGACCGCCGGCTCTACGAGGCCAAGCGCGCCGGCAAGGGACGCTCCGGCGGAGTGCTCCCCTACATTATTGCGGAGCCTGCGGCGGACTGACTGCTCCCTGCGCCCGCCCTCTCCTTGGCCATCTCCCCGGCGTGGTAGCTGCTGCGCACGAATGGAGCGCTTGCAACGCTGGCAAACCCCATGCGGCGTCCGTCGCGACCGAGTTGCGCGAAGATATCCGGCTCGACGAAGTCCGCTACCGTCACGTGTGCCGGACTCGGACGCAGATACTGGCCAAGGGTAAGAATCGCACAGCCTGCTTCCCGCAGGTCGCCCATGACCTCGTGGATCTCGTCGAGTGACTCACCGAGTCCGAGCATAAGGCCGGACTTCGTGGGCATGTCGATCCTGGTCGCGATTGCACGCTTCCGCGCATGCACGAGCACATCAAGCGACCGGCGATAGTCAGCGCCGGGGCGTACCTCACCATACAGACGCGGCACGGTCTCCAGATTGTGATTGAAGACGTCCGGAGCAGCGTCGACCACGCGATCCACGCTCTCCCAACGGCCTGCGAAGTCGCTCGTCAATACCTCGATTGTCGCGTCGGGCACGACCGCACGCACGGCCTCGATGACCGCGACGAAGTGGGCGGCGCCTCCGTCAGGCAGGTCATCGCGTGTGACCGTCGTAACTACTATGTGAGAGAGTTCCATGCGCCGGGCCGCCTCGGCAAGGCGTGCGGGCTCCTCGGGGTCGAGGGGTTCCGGAGTCCGGGTGTCCACGGCACAGAAGCGGCATCCGCGCGTGCACGCGTCGCCCATGATCAGGAACGTCGCCGTCCCCGACGAGAAGCATTCGCCTCGGTTCGGACACTTGGCGGATCGGCATACGGTGTGGAGTTCGAGCTCGCCAAGGACGTCTTCCACCTTGCCGGAGCGCCCGGGTGTGGCAATAGGCCGCCTCAACCAGGGCGGCAGACGATGAGTCGAACTGCCGTGTTCGTATGCCATGCGGGCGATGGTACCATGCCTGAGGGACGGCGGGCGCCATCGCCACGATGTAGGAAAATGGGGGTAATGATGAGCGATGTGACAAGCGAGGCGCGGGCAGCAACCGAGACGGACGGGAGGGCTTCCCGATCGGGCAAGACGGCGTTCGCGCTCGGTCCGATCGTGGCAGCAGTGGGGGCTGCGGCATGTCTCGGCATTTCGTTCGTTCTCACGGGCAGCGGTGTGACCGCAGGGTTCGCGATGGTCCACGCCTCAGACGCGATCGAGAACCAATTCAACCTCGCGGCGCTTCCGTTCCTGCTCCCCGCAGCGATCGTCCTCGCCCTGCTCGCGCTGGCTCTGTGGTTCGCCGCACCCCGGCTTGAAGGCCTGTGGGTGCGCCTCGGCGTCGGCGTTGTGTTAGCTGCCGCCGTTCCAGCAGCCTGTGCGGCGATCCTTGGGCTGCTGATGGGCGATCCTGGCGAAAACATACCGTGGATGCTCAGCCTCTACTTCCAGCCCATGGTCTTTGCGGTGCTGCTGTACTGGCTACCTGCTCTCTCCACCGTCGTCTGGGCTCTCTGGAAGCCGCGGGGCCTGCCTCGTACGTTGATCGCCACGCTCCTGTCCGCGTCGCTCGGCCTCCTCGTGTTCTCCACCGTGTGGTACGTGATCGGCGGTCGCACGAGCTGAGGTTCGTAGACCAGACGCAGTGAGGCTCCCAGGCAGGTTCGCCGAGGAGCCCCACACCTCATCGCAGACACGCGCGACGGCCATGGATCCGCCGTCACGCTTCCTAGCGCTTGAGTTTCTTGTCGATCTGAGCTCGAACTGTCGGCGTGACCGACTTCTCTCCACCGAAGATCACACACTCCTCGATCGCAAACCTGTTCGCAGTCAGGAAGGTAGCGGGCTCAGAACTCAGGTCAGTGCCTTTGGTGACAAGCATGGGCCCGCCCGAAAGACCCACGAGCACGCCCCCCGTCAGCGCATCGGCCTGCTTGGCCGCGATACCGACTGTCTTGTACGTCAGCCAGCCCTTCGCCTTCGCCTTGGTTGCGATAGCAACGGCCGTCGCATAGCGGTTCACACCGGACCAACGCTCCGTGTGCACGATCGAGCCGAGGATCTCGACCATGTCCCTGGAGACCGTGTTGGGGCCTCCCGCAACGACCAGTTTCACATCGACTTGCAGATCGATCGCATCAAGGGCATCGATCGTCGCAAACGGGATGTCGTCCTTCTTCACGAGCAGGATGGGATACCCCTCGGAAGCTGCAATCGGCGAAAGCGCCAAGGCGTCGAAGAACGTGTTCGGGTCGGCGCCATTTGCGAGCAGCACCCATTCAGGCTCGCCAAGGATGGACTTCATCCGCTTGGCGATCGCCCCGGCCATGTCGTAGCGCGTGCCTCCCGAGAGCAGCCGATCCTTGGTCGCGGTGGCCTTCCCGCCGGTCTTGGACTCGATCGCTGCCTTGATCTCGTTGAAGCGGAGGTCAGGCACCGATCTCGTGCCACCCACGATGTGGATCTTCAGCGTGCCGTGGGCCGCGGCGATCTCCGAGATCGCCACAAGCACGTCACTCGGTGTTGATGCGGACTTGACGAGGAAGAGCGGGGCTTCGTACGCGCCGCACAACCCTGCCGCGGCGAGCGGGTCTGCAGCGGCCTTGTCTTCGCCACACGCGATGACGACGTCGTTCCGGGCGCTCTCCCAGCTCTTGTCCCCGTCCGGGTCGAAGATCGCGCGTGCCGCCTGCACGCCTACCGCGAAGCGATCGGCGCCAGTCATGCGCTCGATGGACGTGTCGACGATGAAGTCGAGGCTCGCATGCAGCGATTCATTGCCCTCGACGTCCTCGGCCCAGTAGACGAGATGATGCGTGCCCGGACCGGTCACGACAGTGGCCGAGGTCCCCGTCGTGGTGATGGTCCCCCCCCGAATCGAGGTCGTAGCTCACGGAAGCCACGCCAGACCCGTCCGGCCCATCGGTCGCGGTGATGCTGATGTGGGCCATCCCCGTGTAGCGGGCGACCGCGTTCGTCATGACGGTAGGAGCCGTTGTGTCGGCGGGCGCGGTCACGAGGCTGCGCACGAAGACATCGGGCTGGCTGTTCGTGTCACTCGGAACCAGATTCGTAGCGCGAGACAGGAACGCCAAGGCCGTGCCATTCCCTGCGATCCTGCCTTCGGTCGTGATGTTGTTCGCCTCCTGGCCAGAGGAGTCCACACTGGCACGCACGCACTCACCCGTGGCCACATCTACAACAAATGCGTCCTGCGCGCTGTTGGTATCGTCGGCCACAAGATTCGTTGCCCCTGAGAGGAAAGCCACGAGCGAGCCATCTCCAGTCATGGATGGGAAGTCCGCGTACGAGTCCGGTAGGCCTCCGTCCGCAGCGTGGACCGGAGCGGTCGTCACGTCGGACTCGACATCACGCACATAGATGCAGGAGCCGCTCTGGACCGGCGTGCTGACCAGATCGCCAGCTCGACTT
This sequence comes from Actinomycetota bacterium, assembly GCA_030682655.1. Classification (NCBI taxonomy): domain Bacteria; kingdom Bacillati; phylum Actinomycetota; species Actinomycetota bacterium. Next base: position 11,372 of record JAUXNU010000044.1, read on the forward strand.
GCGAACGCCACGTAGCGGCCGTCATCGGACAGACCCATGTAGTCGCTGAGCGCCACCTCGGCCGAGCTCTCGCCACCGTCGGGCTTCACGTTGACGCGCTCGATAGCACCACCAGCCAAGGTCTTGATGTAGATGTCCGCCTGGCTCGATGTGTCGTCGGCGGCGAACGTCGTCGCGTACGTGATGAAGGCGACCTTCGTGCCGTCCTTGCTGATCTTGGGATAGAAGCTGTGGCCGTTGCCCTGCTCGCTCGCCGGCCCAACGCTCACGCGCGTGGTCACCCCGAGTTGCAGGTCGCGAACGAACACGTCCTGACGGCCATTCGTGTCCCCCGGCACGAGGTTGTTCGCATTCGAGAAGAACGCAACGTAGCGGCCGTCGGCACTCAGGCTCGCGTTGTTGCTGTAGTCGTTGCCTTTCACGCCGGCGGTGGACTGGCTCGCGAGGGTAGTCTCGTTCGACTGCATGTCGCGCACGAACAAGTCCCAATCGGCACCGGTGTCCCCCGCGACAATCCCGGGTGAGTCCGAGCTGAAGGCCACGTAGCGGCCGGACCCGCTGATCTCGCAGTCGTTCGTCGCACCATGCGACGCCGGATCGCCATCGAGATCAACGGATACACACGTCGTCTCGTTGCTCTCGGTGTCGCGCAGGAAGATGTCGCCCCAACCGTTCGCATCTTCCGGTACAAGGGTGCTCGCCCAACTCCAGAAGGCGATGTAGCGCCCATCTTCGCTGATGTCCGGGTGGCTGGATTCGCCGTTGGCTTGCGTTCCATCTGAGGCGACGCTCGCTCGGACTGTCGTGTCCGGCGCGATCGCCACGCCTGTGGCAGGCGCAAACACGGCCGTTCCGGCCACGAGCGCCACACTAAGGAAGCGTCAAACAACAACTGAGCGGTTGCGGGGATGGATCACATAGTTCCATTCGGGATGGAACTCATCTCGGGTGAGGCTGACTGTCGCCAGTTGGGCGTCTGAGACCCTGACGCCGCGTTGGTAGGAGCGCTCGTCG